>QCPF01000001.1 GCA_003212655.1 Prochlorococcus sp. AG-436-D21
AGGAACTAAATAAATAATCAAGACGATTATAATTAACTTATCCAAGATTGGTTAAGTAAATACTATATTACTAGAAGATGTTTTCTTGATAATTTTCCCATAAGTTTTTTCAAATGTTAAAAGCAGGTATTATTGGATTACCAAATGTTGGAAAATCAACTCTATTTAATGCACTTGTAGAAAATGCTAAGGCCCAAGCGGCTAATTTTCCCTTTTGTACTATAGAACCTAATAAAGGCATAGTTTCAGTCCCAGATCAAAGGTTGCAAGAGTTAGGTAATTTAAGTTCTAGCCAAAATATTATCCCAACAAAAATTGAATTTGTAGATATAGCAGGACTAGTAAAAGGAGCTAGTAAAGGCGAAGGTTTGGGAAATAAATTTTTATCAAATATTAGGGAGGTTGATGCAATAGTGCATGTTGTAAGGTGCTTTGAAGATAATGATGTAATTCATGTTTCTGGAAAGGTAGATCCCTTGGATGACATTGAGATAATTAATCTGGAATTGAATTTAGCTGATTTATCTCAACTCCAAAAAAGAAGAGAAAGAATTAAAAAACAGGTTAGAACTAGTAAAGAGGCAGCAAAAGAAGACACCCTATTAGAAAAAATTGAAGAAGAGCTAGAGAAAGGCCTTTCAGTAAGATCAATATCATTAAGTGAAGAAGAAAATTTAATAATTAAGCAACTAGGCTTCCTTACTTCTAAACCAATTATTTACGCAACAAATTTGAATGAAAATGATTTAGCTGAAGGTAATGATTTCTCATCGAAAGTTCAGAGTTTTGCGAGCAATGAAAATACAGAATGTATAAAAATTTCAGCGCAAGTGGAATCTGAATTAATAGAGTTAGAACCAGAAGATAAAAAAGACTACCTTATGGGTTTGGGCGTAGAAGAAGGGGGATTAAGTTCTTTAATTAGATCAACATATAAATTATTAGGATTAAAAACTTATTTCACTACCGGAGAAAAAGAGACAAAAGCATGGACCATAAAAGATGGGATGACTGCGCCACAGGCAGCAGGAGTAATTCATACTGATTTTGAAAAAGGATTTATAAGAGCTCAGACTATTTCGTATCAAAATTTAATTGATTCGGGTTCAATTGCAAATGCAAAAACTAAAGGTCTTTTAAGAAGTGAAGGTAAGGAATATATTGTTAACGAAGGTGATGTAATGGAGTTCTTATTCAATGTTTAGTAAGTCTATTAAGGCTTACTATTTTGCTTTTTGATTTTAAATTCAAAAAATGAAATTAATAAAATTAAGATACATCCCAAGCAACTGCCTATTAACCCAAAAACAATGGTTGTAAAGCCATCATCGTATCCATATTGTAGTTGTGGTAAGTGAGGGGGTATTGGCATTATTTTTCAATAGAATTTTCAATATCTTCCAGTAAATGTTTAGTTGATCTACTGAAACCATTAGTTTTTAAATAGTTTTGAGCTTCTCTAAATTTTTCAGCTACTCTTTTTGCGTAAGGAGTATTCATGGAATTTTGAGTCATGTTCAAAATGCGACTCATTTTATAATCCGATTTCGGTAAGGCCTTGATAAGTATTCAAAAATACAAGAATATAAAAATAGGATTTTTTACTTACTAAGAAATTTATTGTGAAAAGTTCTTGATTCTCCAAATTAAAGTTTTTTCAAATTAGAAAAATTGACAATGACAAATATATTATTAATTCTTTTTTTTGTACTTTTATTTTTATTATTTTCTTTTTCAAAACGAAACAAAGGATTAGCCAAAAAATCCACAATTAGTCCACCTTATGAACCTTTTTTAAAAGAACAAGAATTTAATCCTGATATAAGTACAGATAATTGGGATTTACACAAACTTAGATTAGATAAATTTAGAAGATCACAATATAAGGGATTAACTTTCTTTGTAAGTTCAGAAAATAGAATTTACTATCTTTCTGAAGAAGGGAATAAAGTTTATTGCTAACAAGAGAAATTAATTTTATAAATAGGAAAAGCCCGATAGAAATTAATAATATTAAATGAAGTATTTATTTTTATTATCAGAAAAGTTCTACAAGTTTGTTGAATGGGAGTGGAATACCTTAAAAAATCTAAGGAGAACAAAAAGAAAGAATTTTTTTTTAAGAGGATCATTTGCTTTATTTAGTTTATTCTCTATTATTTTTTTAATATTTTCGCCTCCTATTGCTTTTGGAATAATATTTGGAGAGGGTTTGAAATTTAGTACTTTTTTTATTTGGATATGGATTTTAAATTTGAAGTTTTTTTGAAAATTTATAATTTATTTTCCTAGATTATTTAAAATTAAGAGTATAAAAAAATTTATCTTATGCCAAAAATATTCAAACAAAATAAGTTCGCTTTGTTGGGAGCAAATATATTAATAATTTTACTCTGGGTAACTATATCTTCTTTTTTGATTAATTTATTTCAAAGTGAAAATGCCCCATTTTATATATATAAAATTTCTTTTTTAATAAGATTTCTCCCTCCTATTTGGGTTACATGGTTCCTATGGATAAAAAGAGGTGGTTTAAAAAGATAAATAACAAAAGCATTTTTGCGTATTTACTATAAAAATAAATCAGTTAAAATCTAGAAGCTTACTTGAATTTTTCATGTAAGAATTAGGTAATTGGGAGATTGTTTTTAGCTAAGAAACAATCTCTTTTTTTTATAAATATTTTTTTTCATAAAAAAGTGTTTGTCAGTATCCCTAGTGACAAACACTCATGACGATCAATTTTTTAAAAATTAAACAGGCAATCTATGATCAATTTCCACTACTCCAGAATCCATAAGACGGCCGATTTTGATAACTAAAGCCATATCTAGTCTTGAAAATTCAGATTGATGGTTAGTTATCCAATCAAGCTCAGAAAGGGTTATAACTCCTAAAGTATTTACTTTAAGAAAAAGTAAGCCTAAGTTCATATTAAAAAATTCCTGGGATTATCCAGCCGAATAAGCCATAATTTACAACCAATGCAAATAAGCCCATCATTGCCATTCTTCCATTAGTTCTTTCGGCATTTTGCCAATAAGTTGTTTTTGAATTTTCCATTTTTCTGATTTAAAGAATTGTTAAATATTAGGTTTTTAAACGAAACCAGGAATTATTTGACCTGTTGTTAGGTATGCTCCAACAGCAGCAATTAATCCAAGCATTGCGAATCTGCCGTTAAGAGTTTCAGCAACAACTTTTTCTTTTTCGATTGTTTTGATTTTTGTGTTTGTGTTTTTCATTTGATTAGAAGATGAATAGTTTAAATTTTCGTTTTGAAATTGCTTGGTTAAATAAGCAACGAGAATGGCTGTAGAAAATACAATTACGGCTAAAAAACCTGAAAGTGGACTCATTAAAAAATGCCAGGAATAATTTGTCCAGTTGAAACGTAAGCACCTACTAAAGCAACAAGGCCAATCATTGCCCAACGACCATTAACTTTTTCTGCATTTTGTGGGTAGCTGTCGTATGAAACAGACTCATCTATGTAAGGACGTGTTTCAGTAGGGAACATGTTCTGTCTGCCACCTGATTCAGTAGTAACGTTTGAATTAGCCATTGAAATTGTGTAATTGTTAACTAATGTAACACTACTATTAACAAATGTAAAGTATTAGGTCGAAATTAAGTTATTTTCAAGATATTTACTACATTAATGTACCATAACCGTGACAGATATTTTTAAATAGTTGTTTTTTAGGCTCGCCACGCTTTACAGATCGGCTGGCACTCTATTAAGGGTTCAATTCGTTGTTTAAGTGTTTTTAATCCTTAGAAAGATATCTATTTGGTAGAAAAAACTACATCATTCTGAAATTTGAATAGTTAATTTTTAGATATAGTATATTTCACTTTATTATGGAATTCGCAAAAAAAATCATGACCGAGAAAGCTGAAAAGCTTAATGGTAAAGCCGCAATGCTTGGAATGTTTGCTCTTGTAGGAGCTTATTATTTTACTGGTCAAATTCTTCCAGGTATTTTCTAGTAAAAATCCTCTTTAAATTTTTTCAGGGCTTTACCAAGCCCTTTTTTACTGGATTATTATTCCCTTTTTAATTATCTAATAATTCAAATAATTTACTTATTAGAAGCTTTCTTTTTAAAAAAGTTTTATCAATATATTTTTTATTCTCTTCTTTTAAAATTTCCTGACCATTTAAGCCTAATCCTTTAAGGACAAACTCTTTATCTTCTTTAATCCAGTTATTTATCATTCTCCCCGTCGTCTCTATATGGAATTGTAATCCGTAAGCAAAATTACCAATCCTAAAAAACTGTTCCTTACAACGTGCACTACTAGCAATGAGTACTGCTTTATTAGGTAATAAAATCCTATCTCCATGCCAATGCAGTACATGAAAAGGGTCTTTAAACAGTGCTTTAAAGTCTTTATTTGATTTATTAATAAAAATT
Organism: Prochlorococcus sp. AG-436-D21; assembly: GCA_003212655.1. Classification (GTDB taxonomy): domain Bacteria; phylum Cyanobacteriota; class Cyanobacteriia; order PCC-6307; family Cyanobiaceae; genus Prochlorococcus_A. Next base: position 4,422 of record QCPF01000001.1, read on the forward strand.
TGAGACCATCCAATTTCCGGTAATGCTTTTGGAGGTGATCCATATTTAAGAATTTCTACATCTCCTCCAGCAGCACTCGCAAGCAACTGAGCACCTAAGCAAACACCGATTATAGGTCTTTCATTTTCTAATTCTTTTTTTATAAAATCTCTTTCTAAATTGAGCCAGGGATATCTGTCGCTTCCAATATCTTTAACTCCCATTGGTCCACCCATAATTAGAATTAAGTCACCTTTTTTTGTTTGCGGCAGAGCATTTTTATTATCTAAACGAATAATTTCTATTTTCAAATCTCTTTCTTTAGCAAATTGTTCAAAAAGACCTGGCCCCTCTATTTCTAAATGCTGCAAAACTAATACTCGTCTTATTACCTTCATTCACTTTCCATTATTTCGGCTGATTCAGAACAGACATTAACGCTAAACCACTTTATTGCCGACCAGGTATCTTCTTGGTATGTACCTGCTGCAATACTCACAAAACAATCATTTTCATACCAACTTCGATAACTGGGGGTTACTCCCGTTCCTTTTAATCTATTTTCTAGGCCTTTTCCATATTTTTTAATGACAAGATTTATAGCTTCATTCTCAATTTCTCTTTGCTTTTCATCAGCAAAACCTCCTAGTGGTATAAAAAAAAGAATTGATGCTATAAGTAAACGTATCATTGAGTCTTTTTTATATGTAGCTGATTTCATTTAGATTAATTATTTTTTTAAAATCATCAACTCTATTTTGTCCATTTTTTAATGGTCTTGAGGAGTCAAGAACTGCTGCACAGCATAAATGCCAACAAGATTTCTCATCTAGTCCTAATTTCTTGCATATGTTTTTAGGGGCTTTGATTACTGTATTTATTTCTGCGATATGTTGTGTAGTTTCCCATAATTCTCCTTCAAGAAAGTCAAGTTCAATACTTGATAATAATTCTGTAGCAACGTAATCCCTAATTAGCTCAGTTAATTCCACAATATTTCATTGAAGCAGAAGAAGTTAAATCATCTTTTATTATTTGTATAGCAAGATAAAAAAAAAGTAGCTAGTTTGCACCTTTCATCTATAAAGGCTTTTTCTTGGCCGGATAACTTATCCGTAATTATGAGATACTTCTGTCCATCCTTTTTGGTGCAGTTCGTGCCACTTTTCCCAGGCTAAGTCTATGTTGAGTTTTTCAGAGGATTTGTACCCTCCAGGTTCGCCAAGGTGATTTGTAAAGAAAAGATGAGTATGAATTTTTGAATTAGGTTCAAGAGAATTTTTGCATTCTTCGAAAAAGATAACTCTGCTGCCTTCAGGATTTAGAAGGCATCCGTTGGGTTTGCTAGTGCTACAACCAAATGAGTACTTAGGCTCCATACTTTATCTTTAATTGGCTGGTTGATTATTGATACTTTTGTACTACAAGTTATATCCTCCTTGTTTTGCTGTCAATCCTTTTAAGGTTAAGTACTTATTTACTAATAATTATTTTGTTTTTTAATAGATAAGATAATTTCTTTAAGCTTATGAATTACAGGGAAGATCTAGAAATCAAACTACAAAAAGTAACACTTGCAATGCAGGAAGTTGTAGATGATATCCATAAAACTGATCCTGAGAAGCAAAGAATAATTTCCAAGCTCATTGAATTTAAAGAAGCAATTATTTCAAAGGGAATTGAACTTAATATTGAACTAGAGGCAGCCTAGAATTATTGAATATCTCATGAATGTTTAATAACTTTTAGAATAATTTTATTAATAAAGAAGGGTTATTTATCAAATGCAGCCTGGTACTTTTGAATTATTGATCCTAGTATTTATCTTTTTAGGTCTTCAAGCCTGGTGGATTATCCCAATAGTTTTTAAAAATAATAAATTAAATAAGAGAGGTAAGGATTTAAGAGAAGAAATTAAGCAATTAGAAAAGTTATATAAAAAATAAATTAGTTATTATTTTTGCAAAATAACTATTATTAGTGAAAATCAAATATCTAATGAAATTAAAAATAATTATTCCATTTTGCTTTCTTTTTATTGGGACTTTAGCTTTACCACAACCTTCTCTTGTTGAAGAAAAGATTGAAGTTATACCTATTATTCAAAGTTCAAAAGGTCTTAGTGGTAAAAATTTTAATTATCTCGAGGGTAAGCCTGAATTAAGACTCTTAAAAGTAAAAATTCCAGTTGGGTTGAAAACTCCAATTCATACTCATCCTTCCCCAATGTTGATTCATGTCACCAGAGGAAGATTAAAGCATGTGAGGGGTGAAGAAATTAATTTCTTTAAAGCGGGTGATGCATTTATAGAGAGTAATAATGGGGCCCCACATTATGTGAAAAATGTTGGAAAGAAGCCGGCCATACTTCATGTGGGAGTTGTATCAGTAGTTGGAATGCCTACAGCCATAAATAAATAAGATTTTTCTCAAAGTTGTTCTATCAGTATGAGGATTGAACTTTTATGAAGAACAACTGTAATGAGATACTCCTCCATAGTTAAAATACTGGCTTGGCTTTAGTCGATTATATTTTTGATCTATTTCTGGGGGTTGTTCTACATATGGATTGCTAAAGACATCCTGTAACTCTTTTATTTTTTTATAATTTCCCTTTTCAGCTTCTTCATATGCTGGAACGACCATCCATTCGCGCCAAGTATAGACTGGATTAAGGGATTTCATTGATGCCGATTTTGCTTTAATATTTCCCTCTTTCTTCAAGACTGATTGCCAGTTTTCAAGCCATACTTCCCACCTATTATTGAGCTCGTCATTAATTGGTAAATAGAAACAGTCTTCTAAAGAATCTAAGTTATCAGGTATTTCAGACAGTTTACGGAACAAAATTGTATAATCCGCTTTTGAAATGACCATGAGATTAAAAAATTCATTTATTAGAGTTTCGTTGTAATGTGCTAAACCAAGCTTGTTTGCCCACATTTTCATCAATTCGTTATTCATTAATTCAGAAAAGTCTTTTTCGATTTGACCTAACTTTTCTTGACCTTGTTTGCTTTGTGAAAGTAACGGACTAAGAGATGAACAGAATGTTTTAAAGTTGATTGCCGCTGCAGAAGGTTGGTTAAAAAATGAGAAATGTTCACCTCCACCTGTCCATGGCTGAAATCTTGGATCAAATAATTCACAGAATCCAAAGGGGCCATAATCCAATGTATAACCTCCAGCAGCACAATTATCACTATTGAAATTACCCTGGCAATAACCAACTCTCATCCAGTTGGCTATAAGTGATATAAGTCTTGATCTGTATAAAGAAGCCAGTTTTATTACTTTACTTTCAATTGAAATCTCATATTCAATTTCATCTTTATAATTTCTATCAATTAGATGTTGAACTATCATCTTTAGTTCATTGAGGGCCTCATCATGCGCATTATTACGAACTCGTCTTGCAAAAAGTTCAATCTGGCCTACACGTAAAAAAGATGGAGCGACTCTTGTAGTAATTGCCGCTTGATTATCAATCATGATATCAGGTTCAAAATATCTGGATCCTTTTGAATACCACGGTCTTCTAACTATTTCTGAACGTGAGACATAAAGTGTTAAAGATCTTGAGGTAGGGATTTCCAAGGAATCCATTAATTCCTGTGCGAGAAATTCTCGTACGCTAGACCTTAAGACAGCTCTGCCATCTGCTCCACGACAGTATGGAGTTGGACCTCCTCCTTTAAGTTGCATTTCCATTCTTTTCCCATTGAATAAACCTTCAAAAACAGAAATTGCCCTGCCATCACCATAACCATTGCCAGTTCCAAAGGGACATTGTTGGGTATATTCAGTTCCGTAAATTGATAATGCATAACCTGTTGCCCAACCAACAGGACTCATTGGATAATTAGCAACAGAAATATCACCTGAGAAAAAACGACAAAAATTCTTGTCCTTAGTAAGGTCTGAGCTTAGCCTTAGTTCTTTAAAAAGTTTCTTGCTATGAGAAATATATTCTGGTTCTGGAATAGCAGTTGGAACAACTGGTACATAATGACCTGAATATACTGAACGCGGCTTATGATCATTTCCATCTTTTGTTGATTGAGGATCTGCTTTAAGAGAATTCATAAAAGAATAGTCAGATAGTTGAGAAAATTCAGAAAAATTTTCTGTAAGCTTTACTTTTAATGAATCGGATTTGGTTGACATCAAATTTGTTATCTATTCTTTGAGGCGCTCTAATTTCTTTAAATTAAACACCTAAATGTATCTTATATAGATTCTATTAGGGATGTTTTTTGGCGATACGTTTGAGATTAAATATAAGTTAAAAGTTAATACTTAATTAAAAAAAATGGATCCGAGGTAAGACATTTTTATGGAAAAAATTTTTTGGCTTTTAAAAAATAAAAAGAACTTCTCCAATATATTAATTTTTAAACAATAACCACTGCAAATATTTATACATTCAAGATCTTTCTTAGATTGCTTTTAAATAATTTGAAAAAAGTTTCAAAATTTAATTTGTTGATCGACTTATACCACCCCCCCCCCTTATTTCCGCACTATATTTCTTGTAAAAATTTTCTAACTTACCCATCCTTTCAGCAAATCAAATACACTAATAAATAGTCCAAAACCAATAATTGGAGGGGCAACCCATCTTGTCATGAATTTCAAATAACGTGTCGTTTTGATTCCAACTTTTGAATCACTAAGTTCTTCATTAAATTTTCCAGGTACTACCCATCCCATAAAGAAAGTAACCAAGAATCCACCAAAGATCAGTAATACGCCACCAAAAATCGAATCAACTGTTCCAAGAATATTTAAATTTAATGCAGAAGGAATGCCTGCTAAGAATAGGAAAAGAGTTATCAACCAAACCGATTTTTCTCTTTTAAAGCCGAATTTATCCATTAATGAGGAAACTGGAACCTCCAATAATGAAACAGATGAAGTTATGGCTGCGATATAAGCTAGTGCAAAAAATGCAACAGCTACAATTCTTCCTGCTGCACCATATGATCCTAGACCTGTTGGAATTGAGATGAATAAAGCACCAACAGTGGATTCAGAAATGGCGTCACTTAAACCGAATGTTAAAACTATTGGAAAAGTTATAAATCCAGCCATTAGTCCAACCAAAGTATCTAATGATGCAACTCCAACACTTAGTTTTGGAAGATTACTTTTTTTATTTAAATAGGATGCGTAGGTAACCATAATTCCAATCCCTAAGCTTAATGAAAAGAATGCTTGTGTAAAAGCGTTTCTTATTGTTTGAGGATTTCTCAATTCATTAAAATCAAACTTAAGTAGAAATGTTTTATATCCTTCCCATGCTCCTGAAAGTGAAGTAGCCCAAATAGCAAGAATCACAATAATTATGAAAAGGATTGGCATGAAATATCTAGTAACCTTTTCTATACCTTTTTTTATACCTGATGAGACTATTATTGCTGTAAGTACAAGACTTAATAGGTGGCCCAACAAAACACTGCTGCCGCTACTAATCGAGCCAAAGAAGGTTTCTGCTTCAGTTAAATTCTTTGGTAATCCAAAAAATAAAGAATGGAACAAGGTATCTGCAGTCCATCCCATTATCACTGAATAATATGATGCTATTCCTAAAGGAGCTATAAAGAAAAGAATTCCTAATGGATACCAATTCTTCCCTGCCAGCTTTACAGGAGCAAGCAATGTGCTTGCCATTGCGTTTCTCCCTAGAGCCATTTCAGCAACAAATACCGGAAGACATACAATTAAAACGATCAATATATATAAAAGTACAAACGCCGCACCTCCACCCTGAGATGCTCTGTAAGCAAAACCCCAAAGGTTGCCTAGACCTACTGCACTACCAGCAGCTGCGAGAATGAATCCTAGCTTACTAGTCCATTGTTCTCTCTGAGAAATTTTTGAGTCCAAAATTAAAATCGTTTTTTATAGTTGATTTATAACTCATAAATGAAAATTAGTTAACACTTTGCTTAATAAAAACTAATTTTTTTAGATTAATTTTTGGATAAAGTTTTAGAATTGAAAAACTTTAATTATTCTTATGACTATTGAAACGACTATTTTAGATTTTCAACTAAGTAATACCTATGAGGAGTATGAATCACATATGAATGCAAAAGAACAGCAGACGATGTTTGAAGAAATGGGAGTTACAACATTTTATATTGGTAAATCATTAGATGATCCTCAAAGGGCTACTGTAATTTTTCAAGGACCAGAAAATGTTTTATATGATATTTTTATTAATCCTGAAACAAAACCTATAGTTGAAGCTTCAGGACATATTTATGAGGGTACTAAAATAACACGCTGGATTTCTTAAAAAAATAATTCTTTAATGAATTACCAACTTTTAATTGAATCATATGCATTTGGTTCAGCCCTTTCTGAGCAAGAAATAGAACTCTTAAGTCTTGAACTTGAAACTCAAATAATGAACATAAATATATCAACAGAATTTGGATGTTTTAAATCTGCTCCCTCTCATATTTGCGAAAGTCTTAATTTAAAAAAAGATACTTATTGGATAATGTGTCTTGCTGAAATATTAGATTTACATAAGCCCCCACAATTTGGGAAAACGAAAAGTGTGGAGGTTTTCGATTTACTTCTTGAAAGAGGACTTGTTATTGGCTAATTAATTATTTATTTGATTATTAAAAATGAATTCTTTTTTTCTTTAGGCTGATAGGATTGTTTTTGGTCAGCAAAAAAAGAATGGAAGATTCTGGTGAATTGATATTGGGAAATATTATTAAGCTAACCCGATCAAGTGAAAAGAAATTTAAACTTGGAAACTTTAAAGGAGCTTTAGACGACAAAATTAAAGCTAATGAGATATTGAAATCTAAATCTTGTGATGAAAAAATTATTGAAAAATATAGAGAAGAATTATCTAGTTTGTACTTTTCAAAATTCGATCTTATATTTGATCATAAGCTTAAAATTGATGAAATAAAGAGAATTGAAATAGTACAAATGTTGGAACGTAAAAGTGAAGAAAAATTAAAAAAGCATGATTACAGAGGAGCAATAAAAGCATTAAGAAGGGCAGAAAAATACATATCAAATTAAAAAAACTACAAAAAAAATTTTAAGAAGTATTGCTTATTGTGTTTTTTTTAACTTAGCTTACATTTGAAATACTTAAGCAATAATTTATGCAAAAACAAAAAAATAAAAATCTAAAAAAGGTTGAAAAAAAAGAATTAGATGTTTTAGATAGGTTTTTGAGGATTTTATGGAGAAAAGAGGTTGAATATAAAATAAATATCTCATAAAAGCATATTTGAAGGAGATATCTTATGAAACTTCGGATAGGATTCCTTATTATACTTTTTATTTTTCACTCATTATCTGTTTTTGAGGTTAAAAAAAGAGTATTAAAAAATAAATTTAGAAGGGCTCAAAAAGTAAATTAAATCATTTGATTAAAACATGAATTTAACAAAAGGAATACAAAAAAGTTTAGGTCCAGGAATTGTTCTGGCTGGAGCAGCAATTGGGGGTTCTCATTTATTGTCATCCACTACTGCTGGTGCAAGGTTTGGATTTTCATTAGTTGGCCTAATCCTTATTACTAATCTTTTGAAATATCCATTCTTGTTGGTTGGGACTAGATTTACGGCATCTACTGGTAAATCATTATTAGAAGGTTTTAAAGAAAGGAATTCCTTATATCTTCCTTTATTTCTAATAGTTAGTCTAATTACAGGTACTTTCACAATAGCTGCTGTAAGTTTTGTCTCTGGTGTCCTTTTAACTAATATTCCCTTTTTCTCAACTTTTCCAGCTATGGATTTGTCGATAGGAATCCTGATTGTTTCTGGAATGATATTAATTCTTGGTAAATATAAAGCCCTTGATAGAATTTCAAAATTTTTAGTATCTCTACTAACTTTATTAACATTATTTGCAGTTTTATCTCTTTTGTTCAAAGGTTCAATAAATGAGTCCTTAAATACGAGTTTTTTTGAACCAGAAATTAGCCCATGGAAGTTAACAAATTTAGCTTTTTTGATCCCTTTAATGGGATGGATGCCTTGCCCAGTAGAGTTATGTGTTTGGCCTTCTTTATGGATGTTTTCTAGAGCGAAAGATTCAAATTATAAGCCAAATATCAGTGAAGCAGAATTTGATTTTAATCTCGGTTACATAATAACCGTTGTTACGGCTATTTTCTTCCTTACTCTTGGAGCAATAACAATGTATGGTACTGGCGATGGAATGCTTTCCGGAAGTGGAGTCTCCTTTGCTCAAAAGTTAATACTCCTTTACACTAAATCCATTGGCAATTGGGCTAAATGGATCATAATACCTGCAGCATTTGCCGCAATGTTTAGTACTACAATTACATGTCTAGATGCATATCCAAGAAGTATCTCTGCTATTCAAGGCTTATTAAGAGGGACTGATTTTGGACGTATTGATTCCAAAGCAGAGCGAAATAGATTTCAACTTTGGATGATTATACATATCTTTGCATCACTAATAGCTTTGCTGATTGCAAGGTCTGGAGGTATAGGAGTAAAAGATTTTGTATTTGCTGCAATGACTGGAAGCTTTCTAACCGCACCGTTATTTGCATGGATGGCAATGGATACTATAAATAGCAAATTAGTACCAATTAAAAATAGATATGGATTTTTTCTAAAAACAATAAGTTGGATAGGATTAATTTTCTTAACATTATTTTGTTTATTGTTTATTGCAAATTCATTTTTTGGGATTGGGATTTATTAATTTGAAAATAAAAAATAATTAAAGGGTTGATTTTTCTTCAGAATTCGTTTTTGTAGAAATATATTATTTTTGGTACTTATTATGGTTATGCCTCAATCTACTTTAGAGAGCTTATTATTTTTTTTGATACTATCTCTTGTTGCTACTTACATTGTTAATTTAAAGTATTCTTCAAAGTTAAAAATACAGAAGTAGTTTCTTTATTTATCTTTTTTGAATTTGATTTATTTCTTTGGATCACTCCAAGTTTCTTTGTATAACCAACTCAAAAAAGTAAGAGTAAGTATATTCCCAAATGCATAAGTAATTCCTAATAATGGGTCATAAATATTGGCAATAATCGTAGACATTATAAAGATTATTAACCCTGAAACAACCAAATCCTGAATAGGCAAATGTTTAAAATCTACCGAATTTATCATTTGATAATTGTTTTTAAATGATTAAATTAATTATAAAACAAACAAGTGACTTATTTATTTATAAGGCAATACCAAATATGAATAATTTTAGAATGGCAAAAATAATTATAGTTTTTTCATCATTATCTTATTTGAGTATTTCTTTTTTAAGAAATTATAATTCTCCAGAAAATATAGAAAAAAGATGTATTCTTAAATTCGAAAAAGATTTTAAAAATAATTTGGAAACATCTCATGAAGAATGGAATCAAATTTTAGATTTAGCTGATAACAATTATTTAAAATGTATGGGTATTCCTCAGTATTAATTATGGGTGAGGCAAAGAGAAGAAAAAATTTAGGTATTCCGCCTAGAGAAAACACTGAAGATATAAAGTTGCCTCAACTTGATAAAAAAGTCATACAACAAAAAGTAAGGACTACATTGTATAAATATCCAATTATTCCTTTTCTTTTTTATGGAGCTGCAATATTGATCCTAATTGGAGGTTTATTTTATGTTTTCAAATTCTTTAATATTGCTTAATTATGATGATTCTTTATTTTGTTATTTATGATTTTTGGCATCATCAATTAAAAAAAACTTGAAGGATAATAAATGAACAATTTTTTTGTGCAAATATAATTAAATAAGTAATATATAAGAATTATTTACGATTGACACCCTCATATAGTGTTGTAATTTTGAATTAAATTAAAACTATTTATGAAAAAAATAAATAAAAAATATGCTGAAATTATGCGTCAAGCTGATAAGGCAGTTGGAAGAAAAGAAGTAGTTAGTTTATTAAAAAAAGCTGCGATTATTATGTCTAAATCAGAGGAAAATTTAGCTGCTTAAATGATAAAGCTATTTTATTAGGAAAAATAAAACACAATAAAGAATAATAGATGAGGATGCAGCCATAAAGATAAATGGTAATATCATGCCTGAGTTTAACCATCTTAAAAGTCTAATTTTTTTGCTTATTACTCTTGGCATTTTTCCTTAATCTCTTATTTGCAACTTAACAAGTAAAATAATTGTGTAAATGATTAATTAATCTTTTTAAATATCACTCTTTAGCTATTTTGGAATTAAATTTTCTAAAGAAAATTATTTTAATTGCATCAGGATTTTTTATCTTTAGAGAAATTTTTAGGTAATTAATACCTTGTATTCTTCAAATTTCTTATGCAAGATTTAGAAACATTAAATTTCTAAATAATGATTAAAAATTTAAAAGATGTCTTTGAAGAATTTAAAGATTATGATTCAGAACTGTTACTTAAAATTCTAAATAATACATCACTAGAGAATGAAAAAGGTGATGATAAAGAACTATTTGTAGATGAAAATTGGAAGATTAATTCAAAAAATATGAGTAATATAATTCCTTCAGATAATTCAAATTTGAAAAGAATATTATCAGATATTTTCCCAAATAAAAAAATAGTGATTCAGGATAATAATGATGGGTCGCAAACAATTCTCTTATCCTAATTTAGGAATTATTAAAACCTTATTTATACTATCTATTCAATATTTATTTTTTCGAGAAAAATTTAGTAAAAATTACTCTCGCGGAATTTTTTTAAAGATGTTATCGTTCACTAGCGTTCATCCAAGTTTATATCTCTGGACGCATGAAATGGGAGTAGGGAACGGGATTCTCATTAACTGCAAAAGACCATGAATAACCTCTTACAAATAAGAGAAAAAATCAAAAGAGCCAATAGGCTATATGAAGCTCAACTTTTGGCTAAAAAAAATGGAGAAGTTACTCCATACAGAAGATCCATCTTTGAAGAAAGAATCAAGAAAACACAAAAAGAAATGAAGTTGAAAGACTCAAAAAATTAAATTCTTTTTTGAAACTTATCAATTAAGAGGGGGTTTTAACCCTCTCTTTTTTTATTTTTATAAAAACAACGTAACTATTAATTGATTTTTTCGATTATCGATTATTAAAAAGAACATAATTTTGATGCGTTTACTGTTGATTTAAATTATATAAATGGCAAATTTAATTCAGTAATTAAGAGGTAAATAAATATGTTTAAAAAGAAAAATAAACGAATTAAAAACTTACCCAATAAATCAAATTTAGATCAAGTTTTATGGTTTATAGAAAATTATTTGCCCCAAAAGAAAGATCGAGCTGTTAGAAAAAAATTGTATATGGATAATCTAGAAGCAGAGACTATTAAGATATTTTCTAAATTAGCCTCTACATATACTAAAAAATTATTACCAACTACAAAAAATACAACAATCTCTTTTACCTTTGGGAATTGGGCCTTGCCTTACTTGAAAATGCTTAAGAAAATAGGATTAGCTAAGTAAGAAAATGGTAAACGACTATAACTAGATTTATCCCGCAAATAAAAATAAATAAAGATTAAAAAGTCTAAGAAAGTACTTTTTGAAATTTAAGGAGGAATACTTACTTTACATAAAAAATACAATTGCTAAGTTAAAAATAAGAGATCTATTGATTATGTTTCTAAATTATCTGCCTAGTGAGATGGTTGAAGTTGTTGGGTTGACAATGATTTTTTCATTTCTAGTTGGAACTATATTAATTTTGTTATTTACATCAGATCAGGCAAATACAAAGAATCTATATTTAAAGAAGGCTAAATAAATTTTAAATAATTTGCTTATCTATAAAGGACCTCTGTTCTTAATAAAGTTAACTCGCAGGTGTGGTACATAAATTTTAATATTGATACATAAACAAATTTAAGATTATGGGCGAAGCTAAAAGAAGAGAAGAATTAGGATTGCCACCTAGGCAAAAAAATGAATTAAATAAATCTGATAAATACTTTTCATGGCTTCCAATTACTAAATCAAGAATTAAGAAATATCCTTATATGGGTGTAGCAACAATGGCGCTAGGAGCGATAATTTTCTTAGTAAGTGGTGGCGCAAATAGTATTAATTAGTTAGATTTTGACTTGGCTTAGAATATGTCTAAGATTCTTTTTGTAATAGTTTAACGCCAGATATTATTGAGATTATTGAAGCTATACCAAGAAATATCGAATAAAAAGGCTGCAAATTAATAATGCCAAAATTACCCGTATGCCATTTTATTAACCAAAAAGCATCTACTCCTAATGGTTGAAGAACACTATAAATAGTCCCAGATACAATAGTAACTAGTAAGGGAATTGCTGAAATTGCGGTTATTTTTCTGTGAATTTTTCTTTTATTGGTTTTTAATCTTTCCATCTATTTCCTCAAATAAATATGTAATTCTTTTTCGTTTTTGCATGGCATCCATTTATCCTGGTTCTTATGTATTCCTTCGCAACCAAGTTCTAAAGACCTTTTTTCAGCTTCATCTTCAGAAATAAATGTACCCCTCATATGTGCAAGAGAATAATTATTGAAATTTAGAGATAAGAAAAATAAAAAAATAAAAAATCTAAAATTTCTAAAAATAATATGCATTTTTAACTTTTGAGGATAGAGTCACAAATACTAGATGGATTAGCTTGTTTAACTATTTTTAGTCTTTTGATAAGCTTGTCTCTATCTATTTGATGTTTTAAATATTTAATACATAAATTTTTTTCCTGATATACCATTGCTATTGGAGCAATCTTTATAGCAATAGAAAAAGTACCAATAACTAAAAGAATATTTGTAGCTAGTCGAATATTTGGTCGAAAATTTGATCTCATTCGTATTCTTTATTTCTGTCAATAACTTCCCTTAAATATATATCTTTTAGCTCGTCATTGTATCCATTTTCTTTTGCAAATTTCTTTAATTCCTTCAATTCTTTTTCTGTCATTAAGCAGATTTGGAAATATTGTTTTTAATAACTTCAATTTGGTTGATTAATTCATCTAACCATTCTGTATTATTTTCGGATCTTTTCTGAAAATATCTAATTTTAGGTTGATTGATTTCTAGCGTCTCATAATCTCCACTCATAAATTACCCCTAAATTTATACTTTGCATAATTTATCTAGAGAAATTATGCCCATCAATAGGCTCTAATACTTATTTGAAATTATCATGGGTAACAAGTCACTTTTTTAATAGTATAAATATCAAGGAATTTATCTCTGAAAAATATGGCAACCAATGAAGAACTTGAAAAAAGAATTGAGACTTTAGAAAAAGAAGTACAACATCTAAAAGCTGTTTTGCAATATCAAATTAGAAATAAGAAAAAGTGATTCTTATTGCATAGCAATTCCTTTTGATTAGTAAGCATTTTCTCTTGGTTGTTTAGGTACCTGATGAAAAAAGCTAAATATTAAAAATTAGTCTTTAATTTATCACTTTTTAAAAAAATAACTTTAGTCATTGATATTTAGAACATATTTGTTTTTATATATATAAAACTACTTGATATGATTAACTCAATAGCTATTACATTGTTATTATTGGGCTCTTTAGTCGCTTACAAAAGACTCAAAAGAAAAAAACGGCAATTTCACGCACCACCTACAAATCAGCTTCCTAGTTGAAGATTAAATTCCGTCTTCGTCTTCTCCAAAAGGATTGTATCTAATATCCCAGATAAGAACGACTGCTATAGATAAAAGCAATAAACCAAAAATAACTTGAGGAGGAGGAAATAACACTAATGAAATATAACAATTATCAATAAGCTTTGCTTATGAAAATTTTAAAGGGTAATCGATATTTTTTGGTTCTAAATGTTTTACATAACATGCTGTTGTACAATCTACTCCCTCACTATTGATGCTACAAGAAGTTATACATTCAAAAAAACTTTCCAAAGCATCTGAATCTTTAATATTTGAATAAATTTCATTTTTCACGATCAATCTTCCATTATGAAGCTTATCTAGCAATTAATTTTTAATAATGTCAAATTTTAGGTAAAGTACCTATTCTCCATTTTTTTTAAAAAAAACTATTGAATATATAAGTTTTTCCCCACCCTTCCTCTTATAGTTTTTTATATTCTTTTCTTGCTTCTTCGATAGATTCAACCCTAGAGCCTTTCATAACTGGCTTACTTGATCGCTTAAAAACGCAACCATAAGAGATTAAAATTGCGTTAATCATAGAAGAGTTCTTAGAACTATCTTCAAAAGGTTCAAATACTTTAATCCTCGATCTGGCTTTTTGATTAAAGTAAATTTTTCCATAAAAAAAGGGCGTTAGCTTCGCCCCAATCAAAAAGCGGGATAATCCCCATCACCCAGCCTTTTCTAAAATCTTAGCACTACATATGGTGTTTGTAAGTATTTAAAATTACCTATTGATGGGGTTGTTTGTTTCTGTTTAATTTGTCATTATAGGAGTCCCCATCACCTAGGCTCGTAAGAGTCTTTTTTTTTGCTATTTTCCCTTTTAGGCTTAAGCCCTTTTTAATTAGTGTTTAAAAACTTTTTATTTAATTTTTAAATTTAATAATTAATAATTAAAATAAATAGCTTTTTTATGCAAACTTACATCGTACACTGGCAATTTCCAGATCAAGAAAGTCATATGCAAGGGGCCGAAGCTTTCGCCGGTTTTGTCGAAGGAGGATGCGAAGGTGATGAATTTGAGGGGTTTAAAGTTCTTAATCGAGTAGTAAATCCTGAGGGAGCTAATGGTTGGGCAATAGTTGAATCTTCAAACCATCAGAACATTTGGAAATGGAGTAGTATCTGGGTCGATAATTTTGGCGTGGAAATTGAAGTTACGCCAGTTCTAACTGATAAAGAATTTCTTTCCGTCCATAAAGAAATTGCAGCAGCCTCTAACTAACAATAAATTTTTTGAGTAATGACTGGTGATCTAAAATAAAAGGGTAGGATCTATTTTCAATGGGTAAATTTTCTTCTGAAGAAATCGAAAGTCAATACAATTTAATAAAAATACTTTTAGCTGAACCTGAAAAGTATCAAGATGCCATTAATGCAATAAAGAAAGATATTGCATATATGCCTATAGAACTTAAAAAAAAACTAGAGGAAGAAAATATTATTTTATGAATGAAGCGTAAATAGCATTCATAATAATCGTTAATTTTTAAAAATTAGTAAACAGCCATCCTCGTAAACTAACCGAGAGAGTCTAAATCTCTACGATAGTGAACTGGGTTTGCATAATCTTGCGGAACTTTCTGTTCTCTCATTAAATCTGCAATTGTTGGATATTCTTTTGCGTTATCAAGATCTCTTGCATTTTTATCTTGAATTGCGAATGGTGATCTTTTTAGATTCATAATTGATTTATTCAAAATTTTTGTTGGATTCTGATTACGGATCCTGGATTGTCATGTACGTAAGTGTTGAATTCTCTCGCAAGCATTAGGCAATCGTATGCATCGCGCGCGTAGAAACCAACTTCATGTGTCTTATTTGTTGAATCTTTGTAACTCAACACATATTTATTACAAGATTTTATTGGCGTTGAAGGCATTTAATTTATCTCCGTTACTGTTTAGTTCTAACTAGGCATGCTTATCAATTGACTAATAAAAATGTACGGTTTAAGGCACAAATATATACGGATAGAGGACCAACAACTTAATTTAAAAATTAATATAATGAAAAAGAAATTTTGCAACGAAATAAGATATTTCCTTTACTCCTTAAAAACTATTTTCAGTAGCAGCCTGTTTTTGCAAAAAACTTTTTGAAGATAATATATTTTTATAAACAAATAAACTATCTTGCTAAATAAGTTTTTTCGAGATTATAGATGTATTTTTCTCCATCATCATCACCATCGTCATCATCATGGAAAGAAGAGATTAATACATAAACTCCCCCAAGTCCCAATAACATAGATAAATAAAGAATAGGATCTGTCATAGTTCAATTGTGAAACATTCAAATTAAATTTGAGGAAGCTTTTCAATATCTATACTTTCTTTTAATTATTTTAAAAAACTTTCTAAGATCAAAAAATTTGTTTTTTTTATTTGAGAAAATTGAAAGTAGATCTAAAATTAAGGGAAGTTTGCTTTTTTTTGAGTTAGTTTTAAAAAATTTTAAAAGTCAATGTGCGGAAGATTTGAGCTGAAAACAAAATTTGAGAATTTGCCAAAGGTTTTGAAAAAAAACTATCCAAGTGGACTTGATTCTAATTATGAGACTCAAAATCTAATAAGACCTAATGATCCTGTTCTGGTAATTAAAAACGAAGGAAGAATTAAAACTACTTTTATGACATGGGGCTTTATTTCTCCTTGGGCTAGAGACCCATTTGATAAAGAAAGACCAAGACCATTTAATGCTAGATCAGAAACCGTAGAAGAAAAAAAATTATTTAGTGGAAGTTGGAAACATAAAAGGTGCCTAATACCTGCGAGCGGTTTTTTTGAAAAAAAATATCGTATTCGAAAAGTGAATTATGAGACTTTTTGGTTGGGAGGAATTTGGAGTAAGTGGACCTCACCAGATGGAGCAGAACTTGAGAGTTGCTGCGTTTTAACTACTGATCCAAATGATTTAATTAAACCTTTACATCATCGCATGCCTGTGATCGTTCCTAATGGATATGAGGAACAATGGACCGAGCAAGTTAAAGATGCAGATCAATTAAAAGGATTATTTGCAATCATGATGAGTTGTTCTCCTGATGGTTGGCTAGTAGAGGATTTAAAGAAAAAAGAAACTGATCAAATGAGTTTGTTTTAAATGGAACGTTTACTAATTGCAAGAATAGATTAATGGCTAAATCTTATTGGTTGATTAACTCAAATAGTTCAGAAGTTAAAAGATTTATGAAAAATGATAAGAGCATTGATGGAGTTTTTGAGTATATGTTTATAGATACTGGAAAAATAGTGGGGGGATTAGGAAACAAAACACCAGTAATGATAAATACAGTTTCTGTTGAAATAGATTTAGCTAGAGAAATTTATGAAAGATTACTTTCTAAGGGATGGAGGAAAATTGAAGAAAATTGGAATTAAAAAGAGAGTTAGATCTGTGCGTTAGAAATTATTGATGAAAATAATTTGAAATTCAATAATGAGAATTTTTTACTAAAATTGACACCCGATTTAGAATATGAGGAGATTAGTAAATTATTTAATTTAGTGCAGATAAAAAAGAAACATCCAAAATGGCTATCAGAATAAATAAATATTTAAGTGAAGTAGGTTATTGTTCTAGAAGAGAAGCAGATAGATTAATCCTAGAGGGAAAGGTAACCATTAATGGAAAAATTCCAGAAATTGGCTCTAAAGTAGAAGAAAGTGATCAAGTAAAAGTTAAAGGTCAAAGAATAGAAAAATCAAAGATACAAAAAAAACATATACTTAGCCTTTAATAAACCTGTAGGAATTGTTTGCACAACAGATAGAAAAGTAGAACCTAATAATCTAATAGATTTCATCAAATATCCTAAAAGAATTTTCCCCATCGGGAGATTAGATAAGCTCAGTGAGGGATTGATTTTCTTAACTAATGATGGAGATATCGTAAATAAAATACTCCGAGCAAGAAATAATCATGAAAAAGAATATATTGTAAAAGTTAATCGTCCTATTAATAGCGACTTTATTCAAAGTATGAGTAATGGAGTTGAAATATTAGACACAATAACTAAAAATTGTTTTGTAAAACAATTGGGTCCAAGAAATTTTAAAATAATACTCACACAAGGACTTAACCGTCAGATTAGAAGAATGTGTGAGGAATTAGGATATAGAGTACTATCATTAAAGCGTGTAAGAATTATGAATATTAAGTTAGACGTGCCAACAGGAAAATATAGAGAACTTACAAAAGAAGAACTCTTGGAATTAAATAGATTACTCGAAAACTCCTCAAAAACATATGACTAATTAAAAACCAATAAGAGTAATTGGGAAGTTAAAGTAAATTCGCTAGCAAAAATGCAAGATTTATACTTTTCGATTTTTGTAGAATTAACTTAAATAGTATTAAAAGCATAATACTCGCACCGCCATTAGTTAGTAATTGAGGATTAATTAGACTACCTATTAAGGATTAGAAGCCCCAGCTCTCTTTTTTGTCCAATCTTCCTCGGTTCTTCTCAAACCCTGAGCAATTAAATTTTTCCATTCTTCACGAGATGCATCTTTCTTTAATTCTTCTCTGGTTGTTATGAAAGATGGCTATTTGCTTATGCAATAGTAACCTTCCCATAATTAATAAACATATATTTAAAAATTGATTATTGTTATTTGTATTTTCGATAAAACTTTTTACCCTTGATCTATTTAAATAAACCAAAAGTAAGAACTAGTAGCCATTTTAAGGATAAAAGTCTATCTTCCAATGCATCTCACAATAACTTAATGGGTTATATCCATTAAAATTCAAGAACTTAAATATTTTTACAGAGAATTGATGGAAATTGGCATCATTGAAAAATACCCAGCCAAAATAAACTTACTTTAAATGCAGCATATGAAGCCAGTGTGTTCCAGACTTATCTACACCATTATTGTCAAAATTAATTACTCATTTAAAGGATTGGATAAGCTATCCATCCTAATAAGGTGTAGTTAATAATGACAGCCATGAAACCTATCATTGCAAGCCTTCCATTTGTTCTCTCAGCAATAAACCAATAGGTATTAGGCCACTCAAAATCTTCACCCATATTGGATTTTTGAACTTCTGAAACTGTATTCTCTCTAGGAGGATTATCCTGATCAAGGTAATAATTACTATCTGGGTAGAAGCTTTCGCTTGAAAAATTATCTTTAAATTTGCTCATTTTTATTGATGATTTATAATATTTTAAAGAAAAAAAAGACTAATTAGGTTAAAAAAGTAACTTATCAACTACATATATTTTTCTTATTTGAATCATTTCATGGGAACTAATCAGCCAATTGTATCTCTACCCCTAAATTATTTACTCAGATATACGGAATACATAAGTTATGTGACCCTTGGAGATCTAGCACCATATGTCAAGTAGATAGATAAGTTAAATAATAAAAAGTCTTATATAAAAAAATATATTTATTAAGAAAATTTAGTTAGCATTTTATACTAGATGTTGATTTATTTAAGTCAATAAAAATTTGAAAGCTGGTATATAGTTTTAAGAAATTATGAAAAAAAATTTTGGAATCATTTGATTACTTCGAATACCTAAATTCAATATCATTTCATCCACCTGTAATGATAATAACTACATTGGTATTTTTTTATATAAGGAGAAAAATTTTATTAGCTGACAAAAAACATTAGCAATCTATTTAATATTTATATTTTTGAATGTGTCAAAAATTAAATAAACAAAGCATGTAATAAAAACAATTATATATACAGATTCCATTTAACTAACCGTTGTTATTGAACTGCTTAATCCATAAGTGAGAAAAATAAAACTTGCAAAAGCAACTCCAATCATTACTGTTGTGTAAAGTTTATTTAGTTTGAAATTATTACTTACAGATGAAAAGTCAGCAATAACCAAATTTTTCATTGAATATTTATCTCTATTTATGAAATTGTTGCTCTTAACTAGATTGCCTAAAATTGGATCTTTTGAAATAGTTGTTTCTTGATTGATAAAAGAATTTAAACCTTTATCTTCGTTAAAGAATCTTGGGAACATGTATGCATGCCATAAAGCTATTATTGCAACCCAAAAAACTACAGTAATTCCTGCAAAACCAAAAAGTAAGAATCTAAAGGTTTCCATAATTTTTTTTATTAATTAAAATCTACATCAAAAAAAACACATAAATATTGCAATTCAAAAAATATACCTTAAATAAATCAATTAATCATTGCATGATGTTACTAATGATTAGAAACAATGTTATTAGGAGTTTCTCTTTAAATATAACTTAATGATCAAATCATTTATTTAATTTAAAAAGACAAAATAATAAACAAATTTATTATTACTTTTTAGAAATGGATTTCAGGATTTTACTTGTTATTACACCAATAATATTCTCATGGATATTCACAGTTTTTTGGTTAGGTAGGTGGGATGTATTTAGATTAACACCACTAGGATTACCAAAGAGCGGAGTAGCTCCTTTTAAAAATTATCAAGTATGGGAAGATTCAGCATTAGTTCCTGATTCTGGCAGATCTGCAGAAGGTTATCCAGTATTTACTGTAAGAACTGCGGCTGTTAATGCCCTTGGGATTCCAACGGTTTTCTTCCTTGGAGCAATTTTGGCAATGCAGTTTAAATCTTATTAATAGGAATTATTAATGGACATTAGATTTTTAATTGTTGGAGCACCATTTTTAATTTCATTTTTTTATACATTATTTTGGCTAAAAAAATGGGGTGCTTTTAATTCTCCGAATAATAATTTGCCAAAAAAAATTTCTCTTAAAAATGAATCAATAGTAGAAAGTTATATTTTAGAGGATATCTTTTTAACAAAAAATTAATCAAATTTTTCTTCCCCCTTAATTAAAGCCTTGTCATGATTCCCATAGAACAGTATTTATTTTTTGCAATTTCTCTTTATGCATTTTTTTATCTTTCAATGACAATTGTAAATAATTTTATTCGCTTTTCATAAACAATAATTTCATAAAATATTAAACACTTATTTGTATAAAATTAAGCTTCCTGTTTTTAAAATCTTATTATATAAATATATAAGTAGATATTAGGGGAATCTACTAACCGCTAGCTTTGATAAAGCGGTTCGTAATGAGAACCTCCCTTTGACCTCATTTTCTTTTTCGCAATCTTAGAAAATGAGGTTTAAAAAAATTTTTATTCAGAAAAAATAAAATTTAATTTTCTACAAAAATTCGAACCATTAAATATTATTCATGGTTATGTATATTATTTACTTTTTAAAAAAGTGTTTTTTATTTATAAATAATATGTAGATATTTGGCGAATCTGCAACGGTATAGATTCCGTCTTTATGAACCTAGCCAGCGCAAATATTCTTAACTACGTTTTAGTTATTTTAGTAGTTGAGAATATTTTTATTTTAAGGTTAATTTTTTCTTAAAACTAAATGATCAATAAATCACGAAAAGTATCCTCATTAGAAAATATCTACAAGAACTTGGAATCTGGAATGCCAGCGAATAAATCTATTAAAGACTATTCTCTCCCTAATGCGAGACAGTGGTTAGGTGGAAGATATGTAGCCCTTTGGGTATTACCTATTTATTTAATTAGAAAAATTGCAAAAATTGCAGCTTCCTCTGCATTTATAAAACCATATTCGCCAAATAAAAATGGACTTGCTTATAAAAGACCAGAAACTTTGTACACCTCTTTAAAAGGTGTTTTTAAAGGAGAAGATCATTTAAGATTTTTTGATCATAGGTTTATCGCTATTTGGGTATTGCCTATTGCTTTGACTGGAATTGTTTTTGAATTACTTTTTATATCTCCTACTAAGAATATTTTCCCCTTCAATTAAGCATCTTTTGCCCGCAATTTGTCCTCAATCATTAAAGACATAATAGAATATAAACAATAAAAATAATAGGTTTTGAAACCCTTCTATTTGAAACTGAAAATACTAATAGTTGCTGAAATATTTTAGAGAAAGAGAGAAGATTTAAGTTTTGGTAAAAAAATTGCAGAAAATTATTAATTAATTTAGAGAAAAATCTTATAAGTGTTAACCTTATTGGGCAATAGTTATTAAGTATTGAAAGAATTTTTACAGGAGATTTGGCAGAATCATCATGACCCGGCCCATGCAACTTATGGAACAGTTGGAGTAATATTATTGTTAGTAATTTATAATCGCTTACTCAATAAATATCAGTAACAAGAACCCCACAAGATATTCCAACTAATGAAAGGGTTATTAAATCGACTCGCAACTATATCGAATCAATCTATGTGTTGCCGCAAATGTAAAGTGTGCTGATGAGGTTTGGCCTCAATTAGTTTAAGCAAAAATTTTTAAACTCCCGCTATTTTTCGTTTTGCTTGTCGTTTTTTTAGAATTGAATAAGCTTGTAAAGCCCATTTTCGAGAAATATCAAATTCAGTATCTAACTTCTCTCTAATTAATTTGCCAATTTTAAATACTTCTGCGAAGCCTAGATAAATTATTATCAGCACCTTAGTTATGTTTACTGCACCAGCTGCTATCTTTTCAATTCTTTGATCTTGCATTTGTATTTATTCGATTCCACTAAAATTAACAGAGGTAAGAAATTAAGCAACATTTGCCCCTCTTTGACCACATTTAGAATATTAAATTTTTTATTTCTTTCCAAAGCAAAGAGTTAAAATTAAATTACCAAATTAAGCTAAGATTGACTCTTAAAGAACATCTCACTCAGATATCAAATGTTCTCGTGATTGGCTGCGGTGGGGCTGGTTTAAGATCTGCTATTGAAATTAAAAAATCTGGTCTCGATGTATGTATTCTAGGAAAGAGACCGAAGACAGATGCTCATACCGTCTTAGCAGCAGGAGGCATTAATGCTGCTTTAGGCAACTTAGATAAAGAAGACTCATGGGAACAGCATTTTATTGATACTTATTTAGAGGGTTATGGCATTGGTGATCCTTTAAAAGTTGAAATAATGGCTAAAGAATCACCATCACTAGTAAAAGAAATTGATAAATGGGGGGCTAATTTTGCAAAATTAAAAAATGGTGAACTCGATCAAAGATTTTTTGGTGCGCACAAATATCGCAGAACTTGTTATTCAGGTGATTTTACTGGATTATCAATTTTAAAAACTCTCTTAAAAAAATCAGATGATTTAAAGATTCCTATTTACGACAATCAATATGTAACTGAATTATTGATTAGGGAAAATACATGCTTTGGAGCAATGTCATTTAATTTGTCTACTTCAGAGAGGACTGTGCACTTTGCAGATGCAGTTATTTTATGTACAGGAGGGCACACAAGATTATGGAAAAAAAGTTCATCAAGAAAAAATGAAAACACAGGTGATGGTTATTATTTAAGTCTAAAAGGAGGTTGTGAACTAATAGATATGGAAATGGTACAATTCCACCCTTCTGGAATGGTTTTGCCCGAAGAAATTGAGGGAACTTTGGTTACAGAAGCGGTAAGAGGTGAGGGTGGAAAGTTAATAAATAATAAAGGCGAGAGATTTATGAAACAATATGATCCGAAAAGGATGGAATTATCTACAAGAGATAGAGTAGCAATTGCTAACTACACAGAAATAATTGAAGGCAGAGGAACAAAAAATGGGGGCGTTTTTCTTGATATAAGCCATAAAAGTAAAGAGTTCATTATTGAAAAACTGCCAACCATATATAGACAATTTCTTGAAGCCCAAATGCTTGATATTTCAAAATCACCAATGGAAGTTGCACCAACTGCCCACTATTCAATGGGTGGAATTTTAGTTAATCCTGAGGATTTATCCACTTCTGTGGAGGGTCTATTTGCCGCTGGTGAAGTTGCAGGAGGACTTCATGGAGCTAATCGTTTAGGTGGTAATTCTTTGGCAGAAATTATTATTTTTGGGAGACGTGCTGGTATTGCAGCTTTAAAATATTCAAAAAATATAGATCAGCAAATTAGATCAAATAAAGCCATCGCCATTGCCCATGAAAATATTAATAAGTTTATTAAAAATGGTAATGAATTAGTGAGGCCTCTTCAAAATGAATTGCGATTAATAATGTGGAAATATTGTGGGGTGATTAAAAATGAGACATTACTTTTAGAGGGGTTATCAAAAATTGAAAGTATCAAAACAAAACTTAGTGATGTTGATGTAAGAATCGATCAATACAATTGCGAAGATCTAGCATTAATCTTTGATTTACAATCTTCTTTGTTAAGTGCAAAAGCGACAATTGTTTCTGCATTACAAAGAAATGAAAGTAGGGGCGCACATCAAAGAAGTGATTACCCATTACTTGACCCCTTATTTCAATTTAATTGTGTAGTAAGCATGGATGATGATAATAATTTAAAAATCTCTAAAATACCTCTAAAAGAATTAAGTAAGGAACAAAAAATAATTGTTAAAAATGCTAAAAGAGAAGAGGATATCAGAAATAAACTGCTTGAATAATATGGATATTTAAAACTAAATAAATGATTAATTACGTTCGTTAAGAAAATTTAAATTAATAAAAAATAAATTCTTGACCACTTTTCGACTACTTTTTGGGATAAGTAGCCCTAGCTCTTTTTTATCTATTTCTTTCAACTATTCTAAAATTCATATCTATAGCTCCTTTTCTTAAAGGAATTAATTCTTGATATGGTCCTTCATAACAGTTAATTACTGCTTGTTTACTAGGAAATTTTGAAAGCACAGAAAACGGACCATCATATCCCTCTCTGACATCAGTCTCGAAGTCAACTGATAATGTCTTTGCTCCGCAACCTTTAACAACAACATCATTTACTGCTTCAAAGTATTTACCTGCTTGTTCTGGATTTGTAATCCTGCCAGAAATCATTACATAACCAGCATTCTTATCTTTTGGGACTTTATAACCAATTGCAAGCCCAGCAATGCCAGCAATTAAACCAGTTAAAATAGTTTTTTTCATTAAAGATTTTGATTTTTATAAATGGTATACGATTAACTCTAAGTTGGCTGTCATTTTTTAACTATCAGCAGTGCAAGTAGTAAGCGTTTCTTAAAAAAACTGCTAATGAGAATAGATTTTATTTAGGATATAAAAATTTTTGGGAGGATTAAATGTCTATCATTACCGACAATACAGTATTAGTACATATTTACAGCGGTTTAGAATTCAAAAATAAAATAACTTTAGGCTTATTGGTTGCCCTTACTGCAGAAAAAAACGATCATAAAGTAACACTTTTTCTAGCAGGAGACGGAGTACAAATATTAAATTGTAAAAAAGCTGGTGAAATAGTTGGTCAAGGTACTGGAGATTTATACGAACATCTTCAAAATTTAAAGAATTCAAAAATTACCATATATGTCTCAGGAATGTCTGCTAAATCTAGGGGTTACGATGAGAAGCTTCTAGATGGATACAATGCAGAGTTTGTTATGCCAGATGTTCTAGTTGAAGAATCAATTAAAGCGGATAGCGTACTTTGCTATTAAAAAAGGAGCTAATTGCCCCTTATTTTAGATCGACAGTCAATAAATTTGGCCACTATTTGACCACTTTTCAAGTGGTCATATTTTTGCAATAAAAAAGAGAGTCTGGGTAACTCGCTAGTATGACTTGATTTTTAAATGGTCGGGGCGACAGGATTCGAACCTACGACCTAATTCTCGCAATGCACTAGGGAGGTTTTTTAAGAGATTTCCAAGAACTATTGATATTACTGATTAAATATCTAATAGTTAATCATTTTTAAACAGAAAAAACAATACTAATATTGTTTGAAATAGTATGATATCAGTCGGGAGGGGCTCTGTGAGGGGCTCTGTGAGGGGCTCTTCTGATTTGATAGATATTTAGTTAATTATTTTTTTAATTTTTTCTAAATTCCATTTATCAAATATTAATTTCATTTCTCTTTCGTAATATCTTACTTTCTTTGCGAAAGGTAGTTGTTGAATAATTATCCCAAAAGGAAATTTAAAAAAAGAAGAAACATAAACAATATAAAACTCGACAAATGAAGGTTTTGGTGGGAGAGTTAAATTTTTTATATATGCCCAATCAATGCAAGGTTTTAGTTGCTTATCACTAGCGATAATATTTTTTTTACATCTCCACCAAGAGAATAAATAAATGCAAATAAAAATTGGTAACGGAAGAAGTCGCAACATTAAATAATAAAGATTATTTTTCTTCTTATTTATTCTATAAATAATATTTGATTTTTATTTGCAATACGTTTCTATATATATAGAAGTTTTTAAGGGATTAACGATTATGGAAATTCCAGACGAAATGTTGAAAGAAATTCGAGAAAGTGGATACGATCAAGAGCTTGTATATAACTACATAAGAGAACTATTAAACAGCGATAAACAAATTAAAGAAAATTACAATCTAGAGCTTATAGACAATTACTTATTAGATAAAAGATTTATGAGAGAGCTTGAAGATAGGAATGAATATGATGCTGCTTAAAAATAATTTTTAAATCATGCAAGATCGAAAAACTATAGCTATCTCCGAGATAGTAAAAATAATTGAAGAGTGCAGATATAATGATGAGCTTGCTGAGGTTTATAAGAGGGAGATATTAGACCAGGAGAAAGTATATGACTAGAGGGGCAAAATGAGTCCAATAGGTGCAAGTAATAGCAAGCTATGGCTCAGTAGGGGATACTAAAGGGGGCAAATCTTGTATTAAGATGAATAGTGAATATCTCAAACTCACTGCAATAACTAATCGGGGCGACAGGATTCGAACCTGCGACCTAGTGCTCCCAAATCACTAGCTCAAAAGACCCTATAACTACGATTTGAAACTATAACTAAAGTTATAAGCCCTTTTTTCTACTAAAACCTTATAAGACTTTCTAATACTTAATGGATTTTTCCCTAAATTTTCCCTAAAGTTGACCTAGTGCCACATAAGGTTTTAAAAGACGCCACAAACTAATAAAAGCGTTGGCAAGTAGTAAGCGTTTCATTAATTACAGATAGGCTTCTTTTTCCAAACAGTAGAATCGCAATTAACATTTCCTTTTTTCTTATTGGTAGTTTTTTCCATGAAATCAATTATTGGGGGATTGCTATAAGGATTCAAACCTTTATCTCTTCCCCATGTATCTTGAGGTCCTTGGCTATTAGGTAAACGATAGTTTGGTATTGGTTGAGCTATCTGCTTTTTCCATCTAAAGAAAGCCTTCATGAAATCTTGTTGAGCATTTCTATTTATGAAAATAAATAAAGCTTGTCTGAGTTGTCCAGATTTACTTTCATACGTTATGTAGTTGTAGTAATCTCGATGACTTATTGCACTGCCTTCGGCATCATATCTATAGGATTTAAATTGTGAAAGTTCAATACCTCCGTAACCCTCTACCCACATTGCGGTCCCTTGAAAACGAACTCTACATCTATTCTTCAACGATCTACATGCAGCATCGTGATAACTTTTTGGTCCATCATCAAACATTTCAATAGGAAAATCAGCATCTCCAAAATCAGCGAAAACAGGATTTATTGGACAAAAAAGGCCCATTAAAAGAACTAGGAAAAATTTAATTCTCATTATTTACCAAAAAAGCATTCAAATCCTCTCCTCTCATTTGATCGATATAGTCTTTCACTACTAACATACAGTGCTCCTGCCTCCTCACATTGTTCCATATTTTCCATGGGCATAACAGCGAAACCAGGAGTTGCCAAATACCCATCTCTAACTAAGAGGTAAACATTTCCCGCATAACTAGCTGTAGGTAAGGCAAGAGCAGCTAATAAGGGTATTAAAAATCTCTTTCTCATAAAAAAAGGAGCTAATTGCCCCTTATTTTAGATCGACTGTCAATTATTAATTAATAGGCATCTACTAATAAGGATTACAACCAGTTCTATCAATCAATATAAGGTAATCTTATATCCTAAAAAATTTAATAAAATTCTATAAAGTCTAGGGAAAAACCATAAGAAAACCCCCTAAAAAGGAGGTCATTTTCCCTAATTTTTCCCTAAGTCAAATTAGGCAATCGCTGAAAAGCCAGTCGGGGCGACAGGATTCGAACCTGCGACCTAGTGCTCCCAAAGCACTTAACAACCCAAGTAGGGCACAATGTCTACAAGCTATGACTGAATAGTTGAGGGTTTTGCTTAGCTTGTTATGACAAACTAATTGACGATTGACGGCATATTGACGGCTATTTGAATTAGTTAATTGAATTTGTTGCCACAAGAGTTTAGCTTCATTTCTAAGCTATCTAACCCACCAGGCCTTCTAACTTTAAGTTGTTGCATTATATCAACTATTGAAACAGCAAAATTTAAGCCTTCGCTCGAGGTTTGACCAAATGTATTTACTCCAATAACTTCTCCATTCTCGTTTAAAAGAGGTCCTCCACTATTACCTGGATTTATTGCAGCATCAGTTTGAATTAATGCAGAGCCACTCATGACAATGGAATCAAAGTCACTTCCTGATCTTCTCAAGGCGCTAACAATTCCCCTAGTAACTGTGTTTGACAAACCAAGAGGAGAGCCTAATGCAACCACATCTTCTCCGGCCATTGGATAATTTGAATAACAGATAGGCAAGGCTTTTGGAAGATCAGTGCCATTTACAGCAATGATTGCAAAATCATCTTCTCTACTTATATAAGATACCTTTCCCTTATATTGTCTCCCTGAAACAGTATCAATAAGAATTTCTTTATTGGTTGCTCCGCTAACAACATGCCTATTAGTAAGTAAAGTACCTTCGTCGGTAATGAAAAACCCAGTTCCTTGACCACTTCCGGCTCTTACAGTAACCACACTGGGAAGTGAGCTTCCTGCTATTTCTTTAATAGATGGATTCTTTTTAATGTTTTTTATGTTTATGGCAATCTTTGGTAGATCCCATTTTTTAATTGATTTTTTATAAAGAAGAGATAGTTTTTCAACAGTTTCTTCTCCTATCGGAACAACAGTACGTCTTACTCTTATTGATAATCCATCATAGGTTTTTGCGTTTTTGATATCATTCACGAATCTACTAGGAAGCATAAATTTGCCATCATCGCCATACAGAGAGTAAGTTTTTCCAGCAAATTTAACTTCTAAAGGAGAAGGTAAATCTCCACCATCTGTCTCATATCCTGCACTGCAAGCTATGAGACCGCAACCTGCTTTTAAAGTCCAAATTCCTCTTACATAATCTGATGACCACTTTGTAAAAACGGTGGATTCATATGGATAACTAAATTTATAATTCCGATCATAAACAACATACTCAGTAGTCCCATCAAAACCTGATGTAGCTTTAACTATCTGACCATAAGGAACTCTGTTTCTTCTTGGAATTCTGTTCCATAATATGTCACTTTCCATTTCGACAACAGCAAGGCCCGTGTCAGGGTCAATTAGTTCTTTTCTTTTGGGACGTCCATCTTTATCAACACAATCCTTATGTTTACCTCTATGAACTGGAGATTCACAATTAATTTTCGCTGCAAATGCACTTTCTGATAAAGGGGAGAAGGTGGATAGACCAAAGAAGCTCCCAAAAGAAATTATTGAGATTATAAATTTTTTAAAACGCATTAATAAAAACATCGTTGATAAATAATAATTTGATTGTCATATGATTTCTACCTTTTTAAAAATAGTTTTAATAAAAAATTGTTTTGACGGCATTTTGACGGCTTTCTCTGCCGTCAGATTTTCCAATAAAAAAGCGAGTCTGGGAAACTCGCTAGTATAACTTGGTTTTTAAGAGTCGGGGCGACAGGATTCGAACCTGCGACCTAGTGCTCCCAAAGCACCCGCGCTACCAAGCTGCGCCACGCCCCGTTCATAAGATCTTAATTCATAACATGCATCTGTTAAAGACTAAATTGATAAATCTTTTATAAAAATTACTTATTAGGATTTAGAATGTTTAAGGTTCTATCTAATTGGTAAATCTATTCATAACATTTGGTCGCAAATAACGAATTTAAATTTTAGGTTTAAAAAAAGATTATTTAGAACTTATATAATTCCGACTGATCCAGCAGTAAAGCCAACTGCCATAAAGAAAACAAATTCGAGTAAATCTCTAGGCAAAGAATTTACAATAATATTAATTTGAGTCATTTGACCTTGTGCTCCTCAGGTTTATAAATTTAAAAAAAATATAACTAATAATTTTTTCTGTTGAGGGAAATAAAAGTGTTTTTTTCTTTTTTCTAAAGATTTCGGAAAGTAAAGATCCTAAATTATATTATTCACAAATTTCTTTTAAACTCCTCAAATTAAATGTATATACTGCCCAAAAAAATTTTAAATGCTATATTTTTAAAAATTAAAGTACAAATACTAAATCGATGGATTATAAAAAGAAATCCTTAAACAAATTAAATCGAAAAGAAACGTATGAGGAAATTGACACCAGGTTAGCTTCTGGATGGTATGTTGATTCAGCTGACAACAGCAAAAAGAAAAAATACAAAACAAAAGAGGTTTTTTTTAAAATTTCAAAAAAACAATAATAATTATTTAGTTAGGTAAAACTATGAGATTTGTAATGAATATTTCAAGTATCTGATTGTATAACTTTAGAAAGTGGCACAAATTTTTCAAAAATGTAGCGGTTAATACTTGATTTTGTATATCAAAATACACTATCTTAAAGTGTCCTTTAAATTTCGTGTGAGGAAATTTATGAAGCTTTTTAAAAGCTTGCTAGTAGCACCAGCGACATTAGGCTTACTTGCCCCTTTGTCAGCTACTGCAACCGAAGTTACTATTAATGACTTCAACCCTGCTGAAGAACTTGCTATTACTAACAGCCGTGTAGATGGTTTAGAAGCAAGACTTAATAATTTTGAAGCTGGCGGTTTCTCAGAAACAACAACTGCTTCTTTCAGTGTTGATGCTGCTATCGGAGCTATCGATGGTGATGAAACTTCTGAAGCAACTGTATTTGATTATCAGTTCAACATTGGTTTATCTACTAGTTTCACTGGAGAAGATTCTCTTGATGTAGCAATTGACAGTGGTTCTTCTTTTGCATCAACAAAAGATAATCCATTGGCATTTGATACAGGTGCTGGATTAAGCGTTGATGGAATTACTTATGCTTTCCCTGTTGGTGGATTGTCAATGGTTGTTGGTGTTGACACAGATCTAAGTACTGCATTTACAGGAGCTTGTTCATACAGCGCATTCACTGATTACATGGGTGATTGTGGTACTGGTAATTCTATCGGTTCTGTTGGTAACGGTGTAACAGCTGCTGGTAGTTATGCTTTTGATTCAGGATTCTCACTAGCTGGCGCTATCACATCTACTAATGATACTGATGCTGCAACTAAGGAAAAAGTTGGACTTTTAACAAAAGAAGGTTCTGACTCTTACGGTATTGAGGCTGCATATACTGCTGACTCATGGGGTGTATCAGTTGCTTATGTATATGATGATAATGCTGCAGCTGCTGAGACAACAACTTGGGGAGTCAACGGTACTTACAGTTTTGATTTAGCAGACGTAAGTGTTGGTTATGAAACTGAAGAAACATCTGGAACAGATAAGTCTGGATACTTCGTTGGTGTAACTTTCCCTGAAGTTGGTCCTGGTTCTGTTAGCATTGGTGCTGCAACAGTTGGTAACTACACTGATGCAGAAACAGAGTACTTGATGTATGAAGCATCTTACTCTTATCCAGTTAATGATGGCCTAACCATCACTCCTGGTGTTTACATCAAAGAAACAGATGGCGATGATCTAACAGGAGTTATCGTTAAATCTTCATTCTCTTTCTAAGAGAACTAGAAAAATCTTACACACAAAAAAAGGCCTGCTTTATAGCAGGTCTTTTTAATGCAGATTTATGATTTAGTAATTTTTTTTGAATCTAATTAAGTTTAAGTATAATGGGGAAAAACCATAAGAAATATATTGAAGAAAATTGATTTATACAAAAAAATTGAGAAGGCTAAAGTAAATCACAATGCAGGAAATTCTTCAGAGGCAAATAAAATTTTTCAAGAATTGTTAAAAACAAACAACGATTCTTTTGATGTACTATTTGCTTATGGTTTATTTTGTAGAGATTTAAAGAAGTTTAATTTAGCAAAAAGAGTATTTTTAAATTTAATTAATAAATTTCCATCCAATATAAGTTCTTATATTTTATTAGCAGAAATATTAAGACTTGAGAATAAATTCAATGATGCTGGAAGGGTCCTGAAAAAGGCTATGCAAATTGATCCTAATCATGGCGATTTACTTTATAATTTCTCTCTTTTGTACTTTGCATCAAAAGATTTTGATTATGCATTAACTTATATTGATAAAGCGATTAAATTATCGACAGATAACTTTACCTATAAACTTTTAAAATCAGAGATTTATATTCAGAAATTCAATTTAGATGAAGCATTAAATATTCTAGAGAGACTAAAAAATAAAAAAATTTCAAAAGATAATAACAATGAAGTAAGAGTTAAGATACTCATGGCTAATGCTTACATAAAAAAAAGAAAGTACGAGGAAGCAGAAAATATTCTTTTAAAGTTAATCAAAAAATATAAAAGATTGGAATTGGCATATTTAAATTTAAGTATTCTTTATCGAGACAAAAATCAGTTAAATAAAAGTATAAAAATACTGAAAGAGGGAATAAATTTATCTCCTAACTACATGCCTTTTTATACCAACCTAGCATGTTTCTATAGAAATTCAGGTCAACTAAAACTTGCCATTGAGACTAACTTATTTATTATCTCAAAAAATAAATTTGACTTTAATAGTTTTCATGAATTATCTGGGATGTATGATTTCAAGGATCATAAAGATGAATTAAATTTTTTATTAAATACAAAAATTGAGAATTTAAATCCTAATTCGAAAATCTATGCAGCATTTGCAATCTCAAATTTGCTGCATAAACAAAAAAAATTTAAGGAAAGCTCAAAATATCTAAAAATAGGCAATGATGAAAGCTTAAAATATAGAGAATCTGACTTAAATCTCAAGATAAAACATATTGAATTTTATAGATCAATAAAATTCAAAGATTCAAAAAATAAATTTATCAAGAATTCTTGTAATTACATCTTCATTGTAGGCATGCCAAGATCTGGCAGTACTTTGCTTGAAAATATATTGAGCTTAAATCCCAATGTTATCGATATGGGTGAGGTTAACTTTTTAGAGGAATCTGTTAAGGAAACTAAAAATATCGAAGATGTTTATGACTCATACCAAAAGAAAGTCAATAATAAATATAAATCCTTTAATGTTTATACGGATAAAAATTTATTTAATTACATTTACTGTCCCATAATTGCTAATTTTTTCTCTGAAGCAAAAATAATAAATTGTATTAGAAATCCTCTCGATAATATTTTATCTATATACAGAGCAAACTTTTTAAATCAGACATTTTCTTTCTCTTTGCCTGATATCGCAAATTTATATATTCGTTATTTTGAAACTATGCAGGAGTATAAAAATAAATATGGTGAAAACATTTATGATTATTACTACGAGGATTTAATTGATAATCCAAATGAAATTATACCTGAGATTATAAATTGGCTTGATTGGGATTGGAACGAAGAATATCTTTCGCCACATAAAAATAAGAGAAATGTATTTACTGCAAGTAGCGCTCAAATAAGAAAGAAATTTTATTCTTCATCCATTGGGATTTGGAGAGAATATGAAGAGCTTTTGCAACCCGCAATTGAAATTATTAAAACAAATAAAATTCTTCGAGAACAAATTTTGTAGTAAAGTTAGCAATTTATATCCAGCTTTGATTTTGTCTACTGAGAGTTGTTAATAGTCGGGATATACATTACCATTTGGTTACCTTAAATTGTGTGAGGAATTTATGAAGCTTTTTAAAAGCTTGCTAGTAGCACCTGCAACTTTAGGACTATTAGCTCCATTATCTGTTTTTGCTGGTGAGGCCAGCTTAGATGATATTTCAAAATATTCTAGTTCAGAGAATATTGACTTTGCTAATGCATTCATAAATGAAGCATCTAGTAATACCCCTTTAATTGCTGGTGGAGAAGGTTTGGTTGATTCCAGTCCTGAAGGCGGTTTCTCAGAAACAACAACTGCTTCTTTCAGTGTTGATGCTGCTATCGGAGCTATCGATGGTGATGAAACTTCTGAAGCAACTGTATTTGATTATCAGTTCAACATTGGTTTATCTACTAGTTTCACTGGAGAAGATTCTCTTGATGTAGCAATTGACAGTGGTTCTTCTTTTGCATCAACAAAAGATAATCCATTGGCATTTGATACAGGTGCTGGATTAAGCGTTGATGGAATTACTTATGCTTTCCCTGTTGGTGGATTGTCAATGGTTGTTGGTGTTGACACAGATCTAAGTACTGCATTTACAGGAGCTTGTTCATACAGCGCATTCACTGATTACATGGGTGATTGTGGTACTGGTAATTCTATCGGTTCTGTTGGTAACGGTGTAACAGCTGCTGGTAGTTATGCTTTTGATTCAGGATTCTCACTAGCTGGCGCTATCACATCTACTAATGATACTGATGCTGCAACTAAGGAAAAAGTTGGACTTTTAACAAAAGAAGGTTCTGACTCTTACGGTATTGAGGCTGCATATACTGCTGACTCATGGGGTGTATCAGTTGCTTATGTATATGATGATAATGCTGCAGCTGCTGAGACAACAACTTGGGGAGTCAACGGTACTTACAGTTTTGATTTAGCAGACGTAAGTGTTGGTTATGAAACTGAAGAAACATCTGGAACAGATAAGTCTGGATACTTCGTTGGTGTAACTTTCCCTGAAGTTGGTCCTGGTTCTGTTAGCATTGGTGCTGCAACAGTTGGTAACTACACTGATGCAGAAACAGAGTACTTGATGTATGAAGCATCTTACTCTTATCCAGTTAATGATGGCCTAACCATCACTCCTGGTGTTTACATCAAAGAAACAGATGGCGATGATCTAACAGGAGTTATCGTTAAATCTTCATTCTCTTTCTAAGAGAACTAGAAAAATCTTACACACAAAAAAAGGCCTGCTTTATAGCAGGTCTTTTTTTTGTGTACTCTTCTTCTTATTTTTATCATTTAGTACTTAGAGACTTTAGATAAAATAAAACTTTTAAACTTTTGTATTGCTTTAAATTTTAGTCTTAATATAATTTAGTTAAATTTTAATTTTTTAAAAGAAATTTTTACTCAAGAAATTTAAAATTCAATGGTTCCAATTTTTAAATGTTTGATATGTAGAAAGGATATAGAGAGGTCAACAAAAGCATTTTGGAATAAAAAAGGCCATTTATTATGCTCAACCTGTTTGGATAATATTGATAAAAATCGAGACTTAAAATGATAATTAGAAAGTTATTTAGAAGTGATAATTAATGGTTTTAAACAAATAAAAACAGCCCTGATAGATCAGAGCTGATAACTTAGGATTTTTGAGGACTTAAATTTTATAGGGTGCAAAACACCTATAAAGTCACTTGATAATTACGTAAGCTTTGAAATCTTATATTTTTTTTCTAAATAATTGAGTTTAATTATTTAGGTAAAATTGATTAAAGAAATTTATCAGTGTTTTAAATAAAGAACCTAAACAAATATTTGTAATTAAGTTAATTAATTTTCAGTTTTTCTGATAAGAATTTATTTTTTGAGACATTATGTCTCTAAATTACTTTAATAAAATAAGAATTTAAAACCAGCCAGGAATGATTTGGCCTGTTGTTACGTACGCACCTACTGCTGCTACGAAACCAAGCATTGCTGCCCAACCGTTAAAACGTTCTGCTTCAGGAGTCATGATAGTTTGGATTAAATTATGTAAATGATTGTAACAGGAAATATGAAGCTTTGTAAAGTAATATCTTTTTTTTTTGAAAGTTTAAAAAAAATAGCTACTTGGTTGCAAGTATTTTACATAAATGCTACATAAATGTGACGCTTTAGACTTTATCTTTAGGGTCATTAATTCAATTATGAGTAAATTTTTGGATCAAAACATTTTTTATTTAAAATTCAATGCTGTAATAATTTTTTTAATTATTTATGTATTTTTATATTAATAATTCATTTTTTAACAGCAAAATATTCGGTAATTTGTTGTTAAGGAATTTCAATAATTAACTCAATTTTAAATGTGGGTCGCCTGAGATTCGAACTCAGGACCAGCCGGTTAAAAGCCGGATGCTCTACCGCTGAGCTAGCGACCCATTTTGTAAAATTGAGTACATATGAAATTATCCCTTTTTAAGGTAAAAAAAACAACTTTTTATCTCAAGTTGAACAATAGAAAAACAATTCTTAACTTATGAAATAAAAATTTAAAATTTCTCTCTAAATTTACAGTTAAAAGATAAAATAATTTAATAAATAATCGGATTTTTAAAATGCTAAGAACAATCGTAGTTTTTGCCCCAATAATCGCCGCTTTAGCTTGGGTTATATTCAACATACAAAAACCCGCAAGAGAGCAATTTAATAGGGATTTTTTGGGAAAGGATTAGTCCAATTTGTTAAATAAAGAAGTAATAGTTATTGGAGCTGGTCTCGCAGGATCAGAAGCTGCTTGGCAAGTAGCGAATTCTGGTATACCAGTAAAATTAATTGAAATGCGACCTATCAAATCAACTCCAGCTCATCATACGAGTGAGTTTGGAGAATTGGTTTGTAGTAATAGTTTTGGAGCTTTAAGTCCTGATAGAGCTGCTGGTTTATTGCAAAAAGAACTCAGAATTTTTAAATCATTAATAGTTCAAACTGCAGATAAATTTGCTGTTCCTGCTGGAGGTGCTTTGGCAGTTGATAGAGCTAAATTTAGTAAAGCTTTGACTGAAGCATTATCAAATCACCCTCTAATCGAAATTAAGAGATTTGAACAATTGGATCTCCCAAGCAAAGAAAATATAACTATTCTCGCCACTGGGCCATTAACTGCCGATAAGTTGTCTTATAGAATTAAAGATTTTACTGGTATCGATGCATGTCATTTTTTTGATGCCGCTAGTCCTATAATCCATGGAGATTCTATTGATCAAGATATTGTATTTAAAGCTAGTAGATACGACAAAGGAGATCCGGCATATCTTAACTGCCCAATGGATAAAAATGATTACAGCCATTTCAGAAATGAACTTATAGAAGGGGAACAGGCTAATTTAAAGGACTTTGAGAAAGAATCAGCTAATTTCTTTGAAGCTTGCTTACCAATTGAAGAAATTGCTAGAAGAGGAGTTGATACAATGAGATTCGGACCCTTAAAAGCAATCGGGTTGTGGAATCCAAAATGGGGAGATTTATTTGATAAGGAAAATAGATTGAAGAAAAGACCTCATGCAATTGTCCAATTGAGGAAAGAAGATTGCGAAGGGAAATTACTTAATATGGTGGGGTTTCAAACTAACCTCAAATGGTCAGAGCAGAAAAGAATATTTAGGATGATTCCTGGTTTAGAAAAGGCTGAGTTTGTACGTTTTGGAGTGATGCATAGAAATACTTTTTTAGAATCTCCAAAATTAATTTTACCCACCTTACAATTTATGAAAAGAGAAAATCTTTTTGCTGCTGGTCAAATAACAGGGACAGAAGGTTATGCTGCGGCTGCTGCGGGTGGATTGCTTGCAGGGGTAAATGCAGCATTATTAGCTAAAGGTAAAAATCCAGTAAGTTTTCCTGAGGAATCAATGATTGGTTCTCTAATAAATTTCATCAGTAATAAAAATCAAATATTGTCTAATCAGAAAAAGAATAGATTTCAGCCAATGCCTGCTTCATTTGGTTTGGTCCCAGAACTAACTAGAAGAATAAAGGATAAAAGATTAAGGTATAAAGCTTATCAAGAAAGATCTACAAAAGTCTTAAATAGCTTTAAAAAAACACTAGATTCTTGTTTTGAAAAAGACCAATTATTTAGCAAAATTTACTAATATTAAATATTAAAGATCTAAAAAATGAAAATTAATAAGGAAAACTATGATGCAATTATCATTGGATCTGGAATAGGAGGCTTAGTAACAGCATCACAATTAGCTGCTAAGGGAGCTCGAGTATTAGTTCTTGAAAAATATATTATCCCTGGAGGAAGTGGGGGCTCTTTTAAGAGAAATGGTTATACCTTTGATGTAGGTGCTTCAATGATATTTGGATTTGGAGAAAAAGGTTATACCAATTTATTAACTCGCGCTCTGAAAGATGTAAACGAAAAATGCGAAACTATTCCTGATCCTGTGCAGCTGGAATATCACTTGCCAAATAATTTTAATATTTCTGTAGATAAAAATTACGAGCAATTTATAAGCAAATTATCAACTAGTTTTCCCAAGGAAAAAAAAGGTATTAAGAAATTCTACGATACTTGTGCAAGTGTATTTAAATGTTTAGATACAATGCCTCTTTTATCAATAGAGGATCCAAGTTATCTTTTTAAAGTTTTTTTTAAGTCTCCATTATCGTGTTTAGGTTTAGCTAGATGGTTACCAGTAAATGCAGGTGATGTTGCTAGAAGGTTTATAAAAGATCCTGAACTTTTAAAATTTATCGATATTGAATGTTTTTGTTGGTCTGTAATGCCAGCTCTCAAAACTCCTATGATTAATGCAGGAATGGTTTTTACAGATAGGCATGCTGGAGGCATAAATTATCCAAAGGGGGGAGTAGGAACCATAGCAAATAAGTTAGTTAATGGGATCCAAAAATTAGGAGGCGAAATTAGATACAAAGCAAATGTGACTGAAATCCTTTTAAGAGATGAGAAAGCGATAGGAGTTAAGCTTTCAAATGGGGAAAAGATTTATTCAAACATTATTGTATCCAACTCCACCAGGTGGGATACATTTGGATTGAAAGACAAGAATAAAGGATTAATTTCGAGGAAATATGTGCCAAAAAATGAATATAAGTGGTCAGAAATTTATAAACCCTCACCTTCTTTTGTTTCGATTCACCTTGGGGTAGAAAAAAATCTAATAAACGATAATTTTAATTGTCATCATATAATTGTTGAAAATTGGGATGAATTAGAAAGTGAAAAGGGAGTTATTTTTGTTTCTATCCCTACTTTGCTTGACTCGTCCTTAGCTCCAGAAGGTAAACATATCGTACATGCATTTACTCCTTCATCAATGAGTGAATGGGAAGGCCTATCAAGAAAAGAGTATTTGCAAAAGAAAGA
Source organism: Prochlorococcus sp. AG-436-D21 (assembly GCA_003212655.1). GTDB lineage: Bacteria > Cyanobacteriota > Cyanobacteriia > PCC-6307 > Cyanobiaceae > Prochlorococcus_A. The sequence continues at coordinate 43,163 of QCPF01000001.1, forward strand.
AAAATATTTTTTATTTCTTGTTGAAAAAATATCAAGTATTCTTCCTAATCTTGAAGCAAATATCGATCATAAAGAAATTGGTACTCCTAAAACTCATAAAAAGTTTCTTGGAAGATATGAAGGTAGTTATGGGCCAATTCCTAGTAAAAAGTTGCTTGGACTTTTGCCAATGCCTTTCAACACTACAAAAATTAAAAACCTCTATTGTGTAGGGGATTCATGCTTCCCCGGTCAAGGCTTAAATGCAGTAGCTTTTAGTGGATACGCATGCGCTCATAAAATAGGTGCAAAATTAAACATAAACAGTTTTAAATTGCCAAACTAAACGGACCACTTTGCAATGATAGAAAAGTTTAAAACTCTTTTTTTTGTTAAAAGTTCTTTAGTTTCTCTATATCTAGCGCTTACAATTCCTATCCCATTTGTCTCAACAGATAGTTTAAGGTTTCCTTCTATAATCGCATTCGTCATAGGCCTCTATTTAATAATCAATATCACAAGTGATTATGTGGAAACTTGTAATAATAAAATTTCATATAAAACTAGCTTTATTTCAAAAACCTTAGGAAAAAAAAATTGGGAGATTTCTTGGAAAGATATTAAGTTGATCAAATCTTTACCAACTAGCCAGGGTAGTAAGATTTATTACTTTAATACTCATCAAGGTGATAATTTTCTTTTCCCACAAAGATTGGAAAATTTTGAAAAATTTCTTTTAATTGTTGGTAGCAAAACAAGAATTTCTATTGATGAAATTTCTTACATATCACCGCTTTGGACTTATAAGTTACTCACATTTCTATCAGTTTTAATGATTGTTGGTGAACTTTTTGCCTTTTTATATTAGATATTATCGATACTGAATCTATAACCTTGTTGTCTAACAGTGGTTATCCCCCCACCTTCACCTAATCCCGCCTGTTCTAATTTCCTCCGCAAAGTTAATACCTGAGTGTCTACAGACCTAGGACCTCCACTGAAAGGCGGCCAGGCCATCCTTAAGAGCTCTTGACGACTCCTTACCATTCCTGGTGGCATTAATAAGGCACAAAGCAGTGCAAACTCCCTAGGGCTTAACTCTACGGGCTTCTCGCTAAGGGTAACTTGTCTTAAAAGAAGATGAACCTCTAGAGGTCCAACCTCAACTTTTTCTTGTAATCCTATTCTTCCCCTTTTTAAAAGTGTTCTACATCGCGCTGCAAGCTCTTCAAGACCAAAAGGTTTTCTAAGGACATCATCTGCCCCATCATCTAATAGATTTACTAGTGCTTCAACACCTGATCTTGCTGTTAAAACAATTACAGAAGACCCCAGTTGCTGGGCTAGTCTCATTGCAGTATTCTGCTCAAGGATTTCTGCGCTAACTAATAGGTCAGGTGATTGTTCTCTGCATAAGTCAACAGCTTCTGCTGCTGTACCTACTGCAGCAGCTAAATGGCCATCTTGGCGAAGCCTTTGCACAAGGACCGTTCTAAGTGTGGGGTGAGGTTCAACAACTAGAATTCTCGAGGGAGTCTGAGAACTATTAGGCAATTGTGAACTGCCAGGAGTTGAAGCTAAGATTTGCTCAGTTGATTGCATTCTTAATTACTGTTTGGCCAGGCAATATTTGATCATCCTTAATAAGGTATAACAAATGCTAAATAAAAATCAGAATCTATCGAATTATGACATCATTTGAAAATCCCAAAGCAATACGTCATTTTCAATCAATTTGCGATAGTTGCCAGGACTTAGTTACTCGTTTTCATACACCAACTGACCTTAAATTATATAGTGATGGTTATCTCCAAGCCTTAAGGAATTGCAATAGTTTAGAGCAAAAGGACCAAGAAAAATTAGAAAGATTAATTGAAAGATGGATTTTAGATCCTTCTAGTTTTATTGATCCAGAAGGGGATGGAAATAAAGGTTTTTTTGATAAAAAAAGGATTTAAAATATTAATTTTTATTAATTATTTCAGTATTTATACTTACTAATTGTCTTAAGACGCTAATTCAATTTCTATTTTTTCTTTAAGAGATCCTGAGTTGTACATCTCAATAAGAATGTCTGATCCACCAAGAAATTCTCCTTTTAAGTAAACTTGAGGAATTGTTGGCCAATCTGAATATTCTTTGATACCTTCCCTTATAGTAAAATCACTTAGGACATCGAACGTACTAAATTCTACCCCTAGGGAATTTAGTATTTGAACTACATTGTTGGAAAAACCGCATTGAGGCATTAATTTTGTCCCTTTCATGAAAACCATTACTGGATTAGAATCGATCAGTTTTTGTATTTTATCTTTTGTTAAGTTGTCCATAATTTAATTTGGAGTTTCTGTTTTTAATGCCAGTGCATGTATAGCTTCTGAAGCTAATTCTTCTTTCAAGGCAGAATAGACTAGCTGGTGTTGTTTAACTAATGATAATCCATTAAATTCAGAAGCAATTACAGTTACTTGCAAATGATCATTTCCCTTAAGATTTTCAACAAAAACTTGGGAACTTGGTATTTTTTTAGTGATTAAATTAATAACGTCTGCTTTCGTAATCATAATTAATTTTAATTAACCTTTGTATTTTGTCTCAACAAATCCTAGTTGAATCAATCTTTCATAAGCTTCTTTACCTTCAGAACTGTTAGGTGACATTACTCTAATTATTTCAACAAGTAAGGGTACTGCAACCTCAGGTTTTTTAGTTTTTATATACATAGAGGCTAATCTTTCATTTGATTCTGCCAAAATTTGTAATGTTTGCTTACCTTTCCTTTGCATCTCTTTTGGTATTCTCGCATCAATTCCTTTGAAGGATGAATTTAGATCAGAAAAAAAAGACGCAAGTTGCTTCGCTAATTTTCTAGCGTCTAGGTAAGAATCCTTAGCTTTTTCGAAATCCCCGTTTTTAATGTATTGATCTCCTTGTTTTATGAAATATTCTACTTTTGATATGGAAAGCTTTTTACTCTCATCGGATAGCACTCTGAAGTCTTTTGGACTCTTTATTTCTGCATTAACTTCATTTTTGTAAAAAACATTTCCAAAGAATATGAATAAAATTGGGATTAATTTTAAGAATTTCATTTTCTTATTCAATTATTAAAATTCATAGTAACTTATTGCAGATTCATCTACCTACATTTTTTAATGCTTTTTCTTCCTCTTGACTCATTTTTTCATTTAGAAATATATTAAAGTCCCCTATTGTAAAGTTTAGGTAATCATTAATTGGGATTGGTTTTCCAAAGGATAAACAAAATTCGCCCCGAAAGTTGGGAGGAACTTTGTTGTAAGCAATTCCAATTGGAATAATTGTAATAGATGTTGTTTTTTTTGTAGCTAATCTAGCTAATCTATATAGTCCTTCTTTGAGAACTAATTTTTTCCCATATTTATTGATCTTTCCTTCGGGGAAAACAACTAGTAATTCTCCTTTTTCAATAAGGTCAATCGCATATCTTAACGCTGAGAGAGATGGAGTTAATTGATTTATCGAAAAACATCCTAGTCTTTTTAAAAACCAACCTTGTATTCCTTCCATTTCGGATTTAGTAACCATAAATCTACAATCCTTTTTGGTTACCCTTCTACCCATTGCCATGGTGAGTAGTAAGCCATCCCATCTTGATCTGTGTGTTGGAGCTAAAATGATAGAGGAATTTATGGGAATCGAAAAACCATTATTTAAAATTTTCTTTTTTTTAAAAAAGAACCTCAAAACAACATCCTGGGTAACGAACATTGCAATAAATCCCAATAAGGGATTGATTTTATGCCAAATATCTAAGGATTTCTTCTTCAAGTTCTATTAACTATATATTAATAATTTAAGTGCTTGCTTTTTTTTATTAGCTATTATTGGGCGGTTACTAGATTGTCTAGAAAATAAGATTTTCAAAATTATGGCTACTTTAGGAGTAAACATTGATCATATTGCAAATGTAAGGCAAGCAAGGAAAACTGTTGAGCCTGACCCTGTACAATTTGCTTTTTTAGCTGAATTAGGAGGTGCAGACTCCATAACAGTTCATTTAAGAGAAGATAGAAGACACATACAAGATAGAGACGTATTCCTTCTTAAAAAGACTATAAAAACAAAACTCAATTTAGAAATGGCTGCTACAGAAGAAATGTTAGAAATTGCTAAAAAAGTTCTTCCCGATTATGTAACGCTTGTACCCGAGAAAAGGGAGGAAGTTACTACTGAAGGCGGGTTGGATTTAAAAAGTAATGTGCAATACCTTAAGAAGGCTGTTGGGAATTTAAAGGATTCAAATATAGAAGTAAGCGCATTTATTGATCCTCTTGGTGAACAGATAAATTATTCCAAAGAAATAGGGTTTAACTTTATAGAATTACATACTGGAAAATATGCTGAACTATCGGGATCTGAACAATATAAAGAGCTCCAAAGGATTATAGAGTCTACACATTTAGCAAATGACCTTGGATTAGTTGTTAATGCTGGTCATGGCCTGAACTACAATAATGTTAAAAAAATTGCATCAATTAACAATATGAACGAGTTGAACATAGGTCATAGTATTGTTGCAAGGGCTTTAGCTATAGGATTAGAAAAGTCTGTACGTGAAATGAAGTCCCTTATCACATCAAATTAAATTTCAAAATGACAACATACTTTTTCGTTGCGGCAAGTGAAAAGTTTTTAACAGTTGAAGAACCACTTGATGAAATTTTGAAAGAGAGGATGAGGAACTATAAAGAAAATAATAAAGAAATAGATTTTTGGCTCTTAAAAAATCCATCATTTTTACAAACCACCCAATTTACTGATCTAAAAGCAAAAATTCCATCTACCCCAGCAGTTGTTTTATCGACTGATAAAAAATTTATAACTTTCTTAAAGCTTCGTTTAGAGTTTGTTGCTGTGGGGGAATTCGAATGTCCTAATGCAGAAATAATTGATCCATTTAAAGTTGAGTAATATATCCATCTAGTAAATTGCTCAATCTTTATAAGTCAAATAAAATTGAAGTAATTAGTGAGCTGTTAGCAGAGGAATTAAAAATATGTCCTCCGCCTATAAATGAGAAATTAGAAATAGTTGTCCCGAATTACTTTTTGGGGAATTGGTTACGTGAACAAATAACTATAAAAAACAAAATAAGTGCTCTTTATGAATTAAAGACAATATCAACGTATACCGAAACTTTATTGACAAATTTTTTCCCTGCAATTGATATGAGCGCATGGAATTTTGAGTCAATTAAATGGGGAATTATTGATTCCTTGGAAGAATTAAATAGCTTTAAAGAATCATTTCCGCTTAGAAATTGGATTAATAAATATTTGGATAATAAAAAGACAATTGATGGAGACATATATAATCTGACAAAAAAGATCACGAATAATTTTATTGATTATTTGATTTTTAGACCTGAAATGATTGCTCAATGGAATAGATATGAAATTAATTCATCTAATCTATTTAAGAATTTAAACTCAGATCAATTTTGGCAACCTATTTTATATAAATTATTAGAGGAAAAGATATCTGAAAAGCCATCATGTTTGTACATGATTGAAGTAATAAAGAATTTAAGAAAAATTAAAAACGTTCAATTTCAAGTGCCAAATCAAATTTATATTTTTTCAGATAATAACTTATCTAAACTACATATTAATTTTTATTCAGAACTTTCAAAATTTATTAAGGTAAATTTGTATTTATTATCTCCTGGAGAAGATTTATGGAATAGAATAAATTGTCTTGAAGGTGAGTTGGAATTTGATGATAATGAAAGTAAATTGAATTTAAATAATACAAATATAGAGAAAATATTTGGTAAATTTGGAGCAAACTTTCAGAAATTAATTGATGAAAATATTTATAAAGAAGGTATAAATTTAAAAAATAATCTTATTTATCTCGATCCAACAACTAATTTTCATAATAAGAAGGATATTCCTCTTCTTAATCAAATACAAAAAAGACTAATTGATAATAATAGCGTTGATTTTATAGTAGGTGAAAGGGATGAATCAATATTGCTTTGTGAGCATTATAATCATAATAGTCAATTTGAATATTTAAGAAATAAAATTATAGAAATAATAAATTCTTGCGAGAATATTAAATATAGTGATATTGCTGTTTTATCTCCACAAACTAATTTAATTAAACCTTATTTAAGGTACATATTTAATAATGAGTTAATTAATGGTGAAAAGATACCTTATTTTTTTAATGATGAGGATAATCATGACTCTTCAGGCATTTATGAATTTCTAATTGACATCTCTGATATAGCAAGTGAAAAAATTACACTTGAAAAAATAGATTATATTCTTTCGAAAAAAGTAACTCAGAACATTTTTGATTTTAATATTTCTGAGAAGGATGAAATTATTTTTTTACTTACCCAAGCCGGTTTTCATTGGGGATTAGATGATAAAGAAAGATTAGGTGAAGAGAAAAATACTCTAGATTGGTGCATAAATAGAATTACTTTAGGCTTAATTTATGACAAAGAAGTAAATTTAAATACTTTTAATTTAAAACCATTTAGCTATAAAAATATAAGTTTGGATTTGAATAAATGGGTTAAAATATTAATTCATTTAAAAAAATATATTAATTTGATTAGGGGATCTTTTTCTTACTCAAATTGGGTTGAAAAGATAAAGTTTATATTAAAAAGTATCTCTGATTCTAATGCAAATTTCAATTTAGAAATAAGTGAAATAAATAGAAGTCTTGATAATTACGCAATACCTTTAATAACTGATGATCTTATCTTATTAAAAGTTTTTAGAGAAATATTAATTTCTTGCATAAATAAAGTTAAATATCAAAGCAAATCACGAGTTAACAAGATCCTAGTAAGTGATATTGAGAATTCAAGGCATATCCCACATAAGGTTATCTTCCTTATAGACATGAATAGTGTTAATTATCCAAAATTACCAAAGAGTGAAAACATTAATCTATTAAATAATAAATATCACCTAGGCGATCCATCAGTTTTTGAAAGAGAGAAATATTCATTTCTTGAGTTGTTAATTTCCTGCAGAGATAAATTTATAGTTAATTGGGTAAAAAATGATAAAGACAATAATAAATTAGATGTTTCTTTTCCTATAAAAGAGTTGATTTCTTTTTTTGATAGTTTCTTAAACCAAAGGCAAAGAGAACTAATAATTAAAGATTCTGATTTAAATAAAAATGAAATAATCGATCTTGAAAAATCTAAGATTCTTAAAAGTAATTATTCTTTAATAGAAGATATAAATTGGAATGAAAAAAAATCTGATATTAAAAATTACAAATTATCAGAATTGATTTATTGGTTCAAGACTCCACAAAAATATTGGCTTAATAAAAATAATATTTCTCCCAAGGAAATATTTATTCATCATCCAGACGAGGAGTGTGTAAGCAATCTGCAAAAGTCGCAACTAATTACAAAAATAATCCACCAAGTAGAGATTGATAATCATAATATTATTGATGATTTAAATGAATTAAATATTAATGATCAATTGGTTGAAAATGGTATTATTATGCCCAAAAATAGTATTTTTACAAAAGAAAAAGAAATCAAAGACTTATTAAGCAGTCTATGTGCAAGTTTGAGTCAGCATAAAAAGATTAATAGAATTTATGTTAAATCAAATGCAAATAAAGAAGAATATTTAATTGCTGAAGACACCATAATTGAATTAATTAATTCGAATTTAAGTTTAAGTCGTTTGACTGAGGCTTGGATAAAATTACTCTTTATTTCTTCTTTAAAGAGGAGTATAAAAAGAACTAAAGTAATTTTTAGAACAGAAAATAATTATAAATCGCAAATTATTCAATCACCTGGAGCAACTGAATCAAATCTAATTTTGGAGGAGTACATAAATATTTTTAAAAATTATTCTGAAAAATGTTTACCTCTTCCTCCAGAAAGTGCTTATAAATATGTAGAAGCAAAAATAAAATCAAAAAATGAAATAAAAGCTTTTACAGATAAATGGATTGGTAATAAAAATTTTTCTAAAGGAGAAAGAGATAATATCGAAATGAAAATGTGTTTTGGTAATGAAAAAGAACCAGATTTCTTTCTTGGAAATTATAATTTTGATCAATTATCATACAGATTATATGGTCCTCTAATTAAAGCATTAAAGAAATAAAAAATGTCTAAATTTCAGTTAAAAATTTTTTTTAAAGCTGCTTATGATCTAATACTTGTTTTTTTACAGTTCTTGATTATTAGTCTTCATTTTTTTTTATGGGAATTTCTTCCACAAAAACAAATAATTCAAGCAAGTCCTTTTACTTATTTCCTGGGTATTTTAATTATCATAATCGCTTTCATAATAATGTTAGTTTCAATTAAAGACTTAGGTAGAAATTTATCCCCTTTCCCAAGACCTATAAACAATAGCAATCTTGTTACTACAGGTATTTATCGATTTACTCGTCATCCAATGTACTATTCTTTAATATTTATTTCCATTGGAGTTTTTATAATAAAATTATCTATTTATTATTTATTTCTGACAATAAGTTTAGCTTTAATAATTAAATTTAAGATTGCCTTGGAAGAGAAATATTTAATGCATAAATTTAAGAATTACTTAATTTATAAAAATGAAGTAAAAGTTTAATTTAATAAAGAAATGGATATTAATCAAATTAAATTAGATAATAATTTTAAATTAGTAGAAGCAAGTGCAGGAACTGGTAAAAGTTTTACTTTGGCTCACATAGTTTTAAGAAATGTTTTGGAGAAAAAAGTTAAACCAGATGAAATACTCCTGCTAAGTTTTACAAAAAATACTTGTTCTGAATTAAGAGATAAAATACTTTTGAGATTTAAGGATTTAAAATTATATTTGGAAAATCATAATGAAAGTAAGATAGATAATACTCTTAAGGATTGGTATCTAAAGTTTAAGGAGAAGGAAAAATCTAAGGAAAAAACTTTATCCGAAATTGATAATTTTATTAATGAAATTTATAAATTACAAGTAACTACATTCCATGCTTTTTGCAATAATATTATTGATGAATACAGTATTGAAATAGGGATCACTCAAGATCCATGCATTGATAATAATATAGATAATTTGTATCAACAAGTAATAGATAATTTGTGGATTGATGATTTTCTAAATCTTAATCCTGAGCTTATTTCAGCAGTAAACCAAAAAAAAATAAGTTCTAGATTTGGAAGTAGAATAAATAAGTCATTTTTTGTAGAAATTTTAAAAAATATAGATCAAGAAAATATTTGTAAATTTCAAATAAATAATAAATATAAGATTAGTGATTTGAATAATTATTTTAATGATTTTTTTTATTTAAATTGGAATGCGTTTTGTGTTGAATGGAATAAGCAAGGTAAGGAATTATTTTTACAACTTAAAGAGTTGGGAAAATTAATTAAGGAGAGTGGCGGAAAAAGTCAAATATATGCTGCAAAACCAAGAAATGATAAGTTTACTCAAATAATTTGTTGGATTGAAGAGATTAACAAAAGGCTTAATTCTAAAAATGTTATTGATTTTATATATGATATTTCTAAGGATGATCTTTTATTTAAATATTTTTACATTGAAAATATATCTAAAGAAATTAATAAACATAATCTAAAATTAGATTTTACTAAATTTAATTTATTACAAGATAAAATTTATAAAATTAAAGAAGGTTTCTTTACTGAATTTGTAAGAATATTTACCCAATTAGCTTATATAAAATTAATTGAATTAAAGAAAAGTTTTTCTATTTTCAACTTTAGTGATCTTATAAAGACTGTAGAAAATACATTTGTAGATTCGGAAATTAGTAATAGTAATACTCTATCTAAAATTCAAAAAAGATTTAAATGTGTCTTAGTTGATGAGTTCCAAGATACAGATATTACTCAGTGGAATTTAATAAAAAAGTTCTTTAATACAAAAAATCATTTTTTACTTTGCGTAGGTGATCCAAAACAAGCTATTTACAAATTTAGAGGTGGAGATATTGAAACTTACTTAGATGCAAGATCTAATGCAATTGAAGTTTTTAGTCTTACAGATAACTATAGATCCTCAAAAAAGTTAATCGCTGTTCTTAATAAAATTTATAAGAATGGACTTAAACAATCAAAACTAAAATATAGGAAATTAACCTCTAGAATTAATGAAAATATTAAGCCTGAATTTAAATTTAAGAATGTATTTGAAATTGTAGAATTTTCAAAAAAAGAGACTGATATAGAGGATCTTGTAACACATTACATAGTTAATTTTATTTTAAATAATAAAGATATTGATATTAATAAAATTGCAATTCTTACATTAAATAATTCGCAATGCTTAAATTTTAAAAAAAAATTAAATCAGTTTAACCTCCCATGCAAAATTCAAAATAAACAAAATATTTTTGATACAGAAGCAAGTTCTCTACTATTTTTATTCATTGAATGTTTATTAAATCCTAGGTCTCTAAAAAATATAACTTTGCTTGCTTCTTCAAAGTTTATAGAAATAAAATTAGAAGAATTAATCGATCATGGAATTAGTAATAATTTAGAAATTTTAATTAATAAATGCATTACTTGGTCCCAAGAACTAAGAGAAAAAGGCTTTTTAAGCATTGTTAACGAACTACTTATAAATTACAAGTCATCCTCGATTATTCACGATGCAGATTTAAATTCAAATTTATTTCAACTTTCAGAAATTGTTGAAATAGAATTAATAAATTGTGATTTTGACCTCAATATAGTCTTCAACTGGTATAAAAATCAAATAGATCATATTTTAAGAATTTCTACTGGAGAAGATTTTTTGACCAAAGATTATAATCTTCAAAATGGAATTAATCTCTCTACCATTCATAGTAGTAAGGGCCTCGAATTTGATATAGTCCTATGTCCATATCTCTCAATTATTTCAAATAATTCAAATAAAATTAAAGGACCTATGTGGAAATCAATTATTGATAGAAATATATACCTTAATATTTCTAATAATTACGCGAAGGTTGAAAAATTTAAATTAATAGAACAAGAAGATTTATTTAAAGAGAGTGAGAGGTTAATTTATGTAGCACTTACAAGGAGCAAATATAAACTTATTGTTTTTAATGATTTAGATGATAGAAATAATATTTTTAATAATGATTTACTTAATAATTTAGAAAATATCAATTTTTATAAGTCTAGTTTTGAAGTCAGGATAGAAAAAGATAAAATAAAAGAAATTTTTTCTAAGTTCCAAACCAACAGATTCAATAATAATCTTTGGAAAATCGATAACGTTAATAAAAAAATATCTAATTTATTTAATTCTGATCAATTTATTTCTTATTCAAGTTATTCTTCTTGGATAAGTAAAGATAAAAATATTGATGCTGTCATTAATCAATATAGGGATTATGAAGATAATATATCAATTATCAAAGATTCTAATATTAAGAATTCAAAGAATTATCCTAATTATTTTTCTGATCCAAATCCCTTAAGTGAATTTCCAAAAGGAACTATTGCTGGGACTTGCCTGCACAAAATAATAGAAAGATTTGAATTTAGAAACGATAATAATCAAGAATTAATTGATTTAATTATTGAGGAATTGAACTTTCATCAAATCGATACCTCTTTGGCTTTTAAAGTAAAAGATGCAATTTTAAGAATCATAAATACATCTTTAGGAAGAGAATTACAAAATAAGAAACTAGTTGATATTCCTAATGAATACTTAATTAAGGAACTCAAATATGATTTAACCCTATCTTATGAAGGTAGAAATATTAAGTCTAATGATATATCAAATTGCTTTTTTTTAGATCAGGAATATGAATTTGGTGAAGAATATGCAAATAAAATAAATGATCTTCAAATTATGAATAAAGGCTTTCATTCAGGATGTATTGATTGTGTTTTTCCTGTAGGAAATAAATTAGAAGATAGTAAATGGTGGGTAATTGATTGGAAAAGTAATTTGATTTCTGGTAGTGATAATAATGATTGTTTACCAAGAAACTATAACTATGAAAACATGAGAAATGAAATGATTAAACATCATTATCCATTGCAATCTCATCTTTATTTATTAGCATTGCATAGATTATTAAAGTGGCGACTTAAAAATTATCAACCAAATAAACATCTGGGAGGATATATTTATTTGTTTTTAAAGGGATTGCCAGATTTTGAATTATTTGAAAAATCTAAGTCTGAAGCTATATCTCCAGGTATTTTTATTAGCAAAGCACCTTTAAAAAGAATTAATTATTTAGATAACCTTTTTTAGAATGACTAAAACTATTAAAGATATTGAAAAGTTCCAATACGATCATATATTTAATTTAATCTTAGGTATTTTCAAATTTAGTGAAAAAAAATATGGAAATTTTGTAAAAGATGTAATAAGAATCTTATTAGAGTTTGAAAAAAATGGTGAAACTATTATTGATGTTGATAATAGTTTAATAAACTTTGAATTATTTGAAGATGGCTGGCCCAATAAACATATAGATGTTCTCAAAAATATAGGTTTGATTGGTTCCCTTCATTCTCCATTCGTATTAGTAAATAGAAAATTATCCTTATCAAAATGGTCAAAAAAGATAGAAAGAGTTATTAATTTATTTCTAAAAAAAATAGATACCGATAATTTAGTGAATTCAATAATTTATAAAGATGATAATAAAATTGATCAAATTAAAAATATATTTAAATATTCAAACTTAGTTTTCCTTCAAGGAGGACCAGGTACGGGTAAAACTACTTTAATAATAAAGTTAATACTAGAACTCCTTCAAATTGATAAATTTTTAAATATTGGTTTATCCGCTCCAACTGGTAAAGCTACAGCTCGTTTAAAAGAAGCTCTTAATGATAAAAAAAATATTTCCTTTAGCAAATTTCTAGAACAAATAGAATTTCAAACTTTACATAGATGGATTTTAAACTCTCAAAATAAATCTCTTAAGTTGAAATTTAAACTAAAAGAGCTTGATATTTTCATAATTGATGAAATGTCAATGGTTAATATCGATTTGATTGAAATAGTTTTAAATTTGCTAGCAAAGGACTGTAAAATCATTTTAGTTGGAGATAAAAATCAATTGTCTCCAGTAAATAACTGTTCTATATGGAATTATTTGTTTGAATATTCCGATAATAGTTCAATTAAATCTTGTGTAGTTAATTTAGAAAAAACTTATAGAAATATTGGAGATATAGCATTAATTAGTAGTTTAATATTTAATAATGATTTTTCTTTATTTAATCAAAAGTTAAAAGAATTAGAAAAAGATAATAATTCAAAAGAAATTACTATTTCAAAGAGTAGAGAAAAAGATATTCCAAAAGAGCTATTATTTTCGATTACAAGTCATCTAAAACAGTTAAATATTTCAACTTCAAATTTAAGTAAAAAAAAATATATATTTGATAAGAGTATTGAAAATTTATTGCTTAATGAAAAAGATTTAGTAGATAAGATATTTCTGGATTTACAAAGTCACTTGATTTTATGCGAAAAAAATTCCGGAATATGGAGTGTTGAATATTTGAATGAAATTGTTTTTGGTCAAAAAAAACCCTATGACCTTAAAACCCTTAATGAGGGTGTTCCGATCATGTGTACAAAAAATAATAATGAACTTGGATTGTCAAATGGGGATATCGGAGTAATCATAGGTTTAAAAAATAAAAGAAAATATCTTTTTAGAAAATTTAATGATAACAATGAAGAAATTGTCACATTAATTGATCCATCTAATTTAGAAAATGTTGTACCAGCAATAGCTATTACTATACATAAATCTCAAGGAAGTGAATCTGAAAAAGTAAACATTTTGTGGTCCCAAAATTATAGAAGAAATCAATATGCTGTAAAAGAAAAAAAAGATAAACAAAATATCTTTTGCAGAGATAATTTTGAAAGAAGGTTATTTTATACTGCTGTTACAAGAGCGAAAAAATCTTTAAATATATTTTATTTAAATTAAATTTTATTTTTTAGAAATTAGTAATATTTTAACCCCGAGATGTTAGATTAATAATTCGGCTCTGTAAGGCTAATCAACAATTTAAGTCAATTTAGATATTTGTTGGATGCCTAATCAGAAGATTATTAGGCATTTAAAATGGCTTTAAAAAAAGATAGTAAATCTCTTGGTAGTGAGCAGGAAAATTCTCAGAATGAAGATTCTTCCCTACTAGAGTTCAAGAACTTAGATAACAAAAAAGAAATTGAATCTCAACTATTAGAAGTATCGAAAGGAGATGATAATGAGAATGGATTTCTCGATTTTGGGTTTAATCAATCGATCTTAAACTCGTTAAAAAATAAAGGATATAAAAATCCAACTCCCATCCAAAAAGCTGCAATTCCCGAACTAATGTTAGGCAGGGATTTACTAGGCCAAGCACAAACAGGAACAGGAAAGACTGCAGCTTTCGCATTACCATTAATAGAAAAACTAACAGATAACAAAGAATTAAATGCCAAGGTTTTAGTAATGACTCCTACAAGAGAATTAGCAACTCAAGTGGCAGAATCTTTTAAAAGTTATAGTTCTGAATCTAGCAATTTTAAGACGGTTGCAATATATGGAGGTACCGACTATCGAAATCAAATTTCTGCATTAAAAAGAAAAGTTGACGTAGTAGTTGGGACCCCAGGCCGAATAATGGATCATATAAGGCAGGGGACTTTTAAAATTAAAGATATAAATTGTCTTGTTTTAGATGAGGCAGATGAAATGTTAAATATGGGTTTTCTTGAGGATATTGAATGGATAATAGATCAACTTCCAGAAAATAAGCAGATGGTATTGTTTTCAGCAACAATGCCTAGTGAGATAAAAAACATAGCAAAAAAATATCTAAATGATCCCGCCGAAATATTAATCAAAAGTGTCAAAAAAGAAACTCAATTAATTTCGCAAAAATTTCTATATGTACAAAGGCATCATAAGTTAGATGCTTTAAAAAGAATACTAGAACTTAATAAGGAGGGAGTAATTATTTTTGTTAGGACAAAACTACTTACTACTTCAATAGCTGAAGCTTTAGAGAATTCAGGTCATACTGTGGCAGTGCTTAATGGAGATATACCTCAAAATCAAAGAGAAAATACTGTAGATAGATTGAAAAAAGGATTTATTAATATCCTTGTTGCAACTGATGTCGCAGCTAGAGGATTAGATGTTGAGAGGATAAAACTTGTTGTTAATTACGATTTTCCTTTTGACAAGGAAACATATACTCATAGAATTGGAAGAACTGGAAGGGCAGGCAGATCAGGAGAAGCAATTTTATTTGTTAATCAAAGAGAAAAACATTTTCTAAGAAACTTAGAAAACTCAACAAGAACTAAGATTGAAGAAATTAATATACCAAGTAATAAAATAATAAATGAAAAAAGGATGGAGAAACTTATAGATAATGTTAATGAGAGTTCTTTAGCTAAAGATGAAAATGAAGAAAATAAAGCTTTGATTATTGATGTACTTGATAATTTAAAAGATAAATACTCTATGGATGACTCAAATATTGCAATGGCGGCGATTAATTTAGTAATAGGTAATAAATCATTTTTTGTTAATGAAGATGATTCTTGGATTAATAAACAAAATAATACTGATCGCAATAGATCAAATAGAAATAGTAATAATCGTATGAGAAATTCAAATAGAAGAAATAATTATCAAAATGATTCTTTTGAAACCTATAAATTTAACTTTGGTAAATTTGATGGGGTTAGAGTTGCAAATATCATATCCTCAATCTGTAATTCAACTAATATAAATGGTAGATCCATAGGTAAGATCCAGATTTTTAATGATTACAGTTTGGTAGATTTACCAAGAGATCTGCATAGAGAAACTAAAAATAAATTAAAAAAAATTAAAGTCAGAAACTAGGTATAAAGAATGAAAGCTAGCGAATATAGATTATTTATTTTTGTGAATCTGATAATCCTATTCAACTCTTTTAATAGTTATTATTTAGCTCAAATTAAACAAGATTCAATCATAAAATTATTTTGTCTTCAGAGTGTCAAAGAGGAGATGTTGAAAGCAGAAATAGTATATAGTAAGGAAATTGCGAAAGAAACTTGTGATTGTTACTACGAAGAATTTACACAAACTGCAAGTCATCAAGAGGCAAAAAGAAAATGTAAATTAGAAACTAAAGAAAATTTAAATAATAATAGAAAAATTTAATAGTTATTATATGAGTTCTAAGAACAACCAAAATCCAATAATTAGACTTTATTTAAATCTGATTGAAGAAAGAAGGTTACTATTTTTTGCTTTTCTTAGTTCCATTATTAACAAAATATTAGATTTAGCTCCCCCTGTAATAATTGGTCTTGCAGTTGATATCGTTGTAAAAGAACAGAATTCATGGATTGCTGGTTTTGGGATAAAAGAAGTACCAGCACAATTGATTTTTCTTGCATTTGCTTCAGGAATAGTTTGGTCTGGAGAATCCTCCTTTGAATATTTATATTCGATTTTATGGAGAAATTTGGCTCAGCTATCGCAACATAAATTAAGAATAAAAGCTTATGAGCATATCCAGGAATTAGATATGGATTTTTTTGAAAATGATAATACTGGAAGGCTATTATCTATTTTGAATGATGATATAAATCAACTCGAGAGATTTCTAGACCAAGGGGCGAATCAGATTATTCAATTATTTATAACTGTTTTAATAATTGGGGGCACAATGATTTTTGTCGCTCCAAAAATTGCTTTATTTGCTTTCTTTCCTATTCCAATAATATTTTTAGGATCAATTAAATTTCAAAGGAAGCTTGCTCCAAAATATAGAGATGTTAGAAATAAAGCTGGACTCTTGGCATCAAGACTAAATAATAATTTAAGTGGAATTCTAACCATAAAAAGTTTTACTAAAGAAAAATGGGAACTAAATAGATTAAATAAAGAAAGTCTCGATTATCAAAGAAGTAATAAGGCTGCAATAAAATTATCTTCTGCTTTTATCCCTCTTATAAGATTTGCAATCTTATTTGCTTTTATAGCTATTCTATTAATTGGAGGTTTCCAAACTTGGAACAATGCACTTGATGTAGGAACTTATAGTTTTTTAGTGTTTATTACACAAAGACTATTATGGCCTTTAACTACTTTGGGGCATGTTTTAGATGATTTTCAGAGATCTATGGCTTCAATAGATAGAGTAATTGATCTCATAGATACCCCTATAAAAATAAAAGATGGAAAAATAAAAATTGAACCTAAAGATATCAAAGGTGAAATTATTTTTAATAATGTAAATTTTAATTATCCTGGACGAGATTTAACTTTAAAAAACATAAATTTCAAAATTGAAAATAACTCCACATTAGGAATTGTTGGTTTAACAGGTTCCGGGAAAAGTACAATAATAAAATTACTTCTTAGGATTTATGATAGTAAAAATGGGTCAATAACCTTGGATGGGGTTTCTATTAAAGAAATAAATTTGAGGGATTTAAGAAAGTGTATTTCTTTAGTAAGTCAAGAAACTTATCTATTTCATGGCAGTGTACAAGAAAATATTGCTTATGGCTCAATCAACCCAAGTCTTAAAGATATCATTAAAGCTTCAAAGATTGCGGAAGCTCATAAATTTATTGAACAATTACCAGATGGTTATAAAACTATAGTGGGGGAAAGAGGCCAAAGGCTCTCAGGTGGACAACGTCAAAGAATTGCTTTGGCGAGAGCTGTTTTAAAGGATGCTCCAATATTAATATTAGATGAAGCTACAGCCTCAGTTGATAATGAAACAGAGGCTTTAATTCAAAAATCATTATCTAAAATCACCAAAGAAAGAACAACAATAGTAATAGCGCATAGATTAAGCACCATAAAAAATGCGGATAATATTGTTGTTATTGATAAAGGTAAAATAGTTGAAAGCGGAAAACATGAAAATCTATTAGATCAGAATAAAATATATGCTGATTTATGGAACGTTCAAGTAGGAATTTAGTATGAAATTTCTAAACTATATTAAAAAATTAAATGATTCAATTACATTGCTAAACATACCGTCAACTTTATTCCATCTCTCTTCATTTGTTCCCACAGCGAAAGTGTAAAGTGTTCCTCTATCAATTACGACAGTAGCTAATTCGTGTCTGGCCTGGTCATTTAGATTTAGTTCATACTCTAAATCATAGAATATATGATTCGAGGAATCCCTCTTGTTAGCATTAATTAGCTTTACCTCTCTACCTGAACCTTCGGGAGCAATAACTTTATCAATTAATGTTTGACCTACTTCACTTGGGCTTCCTAATTGCTCTAATTGAATCTCTTTATTTACATCAGAAATAACTAAACTTAAGGTCTCATTACTATTTATTAGATCATGATAAATAATTTCAGGACCTCCATCGACTTTTACTCTAGTCCATCCTGTTGGATACAAAAAGGCATATCTTCCATCTGGACTTTGATAAGCTTCTAATCCTGCATTTAGTCCGCCACTACAAGCACTCAGTGTTAAACACAAAAAAATCAAAAATAAATATTTGAAAGGGTTAAATTTAATATTTTTCATTTTGTTTGAAATTACTAACTAAAAACATAATAAGACATTAAAAGCAAACAATTATGGCATTTCAGAATTTTGCGTCTAAATTATGCCTAGAAATAGTTTAATTTTGATTACTTATACCAAACCGCTTTCAAAATTAATTGGTCATTTTGAGAAATTCCCAGGGATTGGTCCAAGAACAGCGCAACGATTAGCCCTGTTTATTTTGAAACAACCTGAAAATACAATAAGAGATTTTTCAAAAGCTCTGTTAGAAGCACATAGTAATGTTGGTCGTTGTAAAAAATGTTTTAATTTGACTTCAGAAGATGAATGTGAAATTTGTAAAAATACTGAAAGAAATCAAAAATTAATCTGTGTAGTAGCAGAAACTAAAGATTTGCTTGCTTTGGAGCGCGCTAGAGAATTTAAAGGTGTTTACCATGTTATTGGTGGTTTAATATCCCCAATGGATTCTGTTGGCCCCGAACTCTTGGAAATAAGAAGTTTGGTAGAAAGAGTTAGTAAATCTGAAATAGATGAGATCATATTGGCATTGACCCCCAGCGTTGAGGGAGATACAACAAGCCTTTATATAGGAAAATTGTTAGCTCCTTTTACTAAAGTTACAAGGATTGCATATGGCCTCCCAATGGGCAGTGAACTTGAATATGTGGATGAAGTTACACTTGCAAGGGCGTTAGAAGGAAGAACAAAACTAAATTAGATAATGAGAGAAAATAATCTAATCAAGAAAGAAAAAATTTTAAGACTTCCCTCTTGGATTAAATTTCCTATTAGTAAAGCTTCAGAATTCGAAAGAATACAAACACTTATCAAAAAATCAAATATTCATACTATTTGTGAAGAAGCAAGATGTCCAAATAGAGCAGAATGTTATGCCTCAGGAACAGCCACTTTCTTGCTGGGTGGATCGATATGTTCTCGTTCATGTGCTTTTTGTCAGGTAAATAAAGGTAGACCTAGTTCTATCAATATCAATGAATGCACTCAAGTAGCTGAAGCAGTGAAAGTACTAAATTTGAAATATGTTGTTTTAACATCTGTAGCTAGAGACGATCTCCCTGATCATGGTGCAAATTTATTTATATCTACAATTGATGAGATTAGAAAATTTGATTCAACAATTGAAATAGAGGTTTTAACTCCTGATTTATGGGGTGGGGGCAAAAATTTTGATGAAACTAATAACCTTCAGACTCAGAGATTGAAGATGATTTTAGAAAAAGATCCAATATGCTTTAATCATAATCTTGAAACTGTTGAAAGACTGCAAAAAGAAGTTAGGAGGGGTGCAAATTACAAAAAATCTCTAAGTTTACTAAAAAAGTCAAAAGATATTGCTCCTCATATTCAAACTAAATCAGGCATTATGTTAGGTCTTGGGGAAACATTGGATGAAATAAAAAATACAATTTATGATCTTAAAAAAATAGACTGTGATCAAATTACAATTGGCCAATATTTAAGGCCCTCATTCAATCATTTGGCAGTTAAGAAATACTGGGATCCATCAGAGTTTGAATATTTACATCGATTCTCTAAGGAATTAGGATTCAAAAAAGTATCTTCTGGCCCTTTAGTTAGAAGTAGTTATCATGCTGGTTAAATTTCTTCAATTGAAGAGAGTTTCTTTTCAAGTTTTTTCAATAAGGAAATACATTCCCCGTTCATAAGTGTACCTGCACCTCCCCAAACCAATCTTAATAATAGATCTACTGGGCTAGAACCAACTTCTTTTACAATTTTGAATCCTATTAACTTGAAATATCTTACAAGTTTTTTACTATATCCTTCACTATCAAAAATAGCTAAAAGTCTTACTTTGTTGCTTGATTTTTTTTCAATTGCCCAAGCCATAGTTGTTGCCCATATTAATTCCGAAACAAAAGCAGGAGCTTTACTAAGTATTCTTAATGTATCAAGCTGAATACCTTGTTTATTTAAAAAAGTCCAACCTTTCATTTCACCCCAAATCTTGATTATGTTATCTTTCTGTTCTGCTATAACGATTCTAAAGAAACATAATCCGAGAGTTTCTCTAACTTGAATTTTAATTAATAATCCAAGGGTATTTGCTAATTTTTCTAATTCTTCAACTTTCATGATTTTGAAAATTAGTCCTTATAGATTTTTTGATTTTCCCCTTTTAATCTTTCGATTTGTTTTTGTCTTTCTTCAAACCTTTTCCTATCATCGTCACTGAACTGTTCTATGCAGAAATGACATTGGATACCCTTTCTATATTCTTTTCTTTTTTGATCTTCAATTGAAATTGGCATTCCGCATGCATGACAAATCGAGTAGGAGCCTTTTTCTAATTCGTGATTTAAAGCAACTCTTTTATCAAAAACATAACATTCACCTTCAAATAAATTTTCTTCTTCTGGTATGTCATCAAGGTATTGAAGGATGCCTCCTTTAAGGTGATAAATATTTTTATAACCTTTCTTTTTGAGTAAACTTGTAGCTTTTTCACATCGGATACCTCCGGTACAAAACATTGCTATATTTGTAGATTCTTTATTTTCCAAATGGCTATCTAAATGATCGTCTACCCACCTGGGGAATTCGCTAAAATTTCTCGTATTTGGATTTATAGAATTCTGAAATGTTCCTATAGAAACCTCATAATGGTTTCTGGTATCAATGACTATTGTATTTTGATTTTTGATTAACTTATTCCAATTTGCTGAGTCAATATAAGTCCCATTATCTTGTAAAGGGTTTATTTTATTGAGACCCATGGTAACTATTTCTTTCTTAATTTTTATTTTTAATTTTTTGAAGACTTTCTTTTTTGAAAAGTTTACTTTTACATTCAAATTTCTATTTCCTGAATATTTATTAATTAAATTGATAACAATATCAATTACATTTTTTTCAGCACAAATAGTGCCATTAATTCCTTCACTTGCAAAAATTAATAAGCCTGAAAGATCGTTTTCATCTTCAATTTCTAATAACTTATTTTTGAGATCTAGAATTAAGTTTTCTTGAAATGGGAAGAAAGAATAAAGAGAAACTATTTTATAATTTTTGCCTTTCATAGAGAAGAAAATGTTTTTTCACAAGTTTCAAAATCTTTGTTAAATGTTACTCCAACCTCTTTGAGAAGTTTTCTGTCTGATTGAAAAGATGGATTTGTAGTTGTGAGTAATTCATCTCCATAAAAAATTGAATTTGCCCCACATTGAAAACATAAAATTTGGGCTTCTTTTGAAAGCTTTTCACGCCCCGCACTTAATCTTATTTTGCTTTTAGGCATAAGAATTCTCGCTGTAGCTATCATCCTTACCATTTCAATAGAATCAATTTCTTGATTATCTTCTAGACCTGTACCTTCGATAGCTACTAATGAGTTTATAGGAACACTTTCAGGGTGCGGATTCATGTTTGAAAGCACTTCCAAAAGAGATGCTCTATCGCCATTGGTTTCTCCCAAACCTATTATCCCTCCACAACAAACATTTATTCCTGCATTTCTTACTCTTTTGATAGTATCCAGCCTGTCTTGATAAGTTCTAGTTGTAATAATATTTTTATAATGCTCAGGACTAGTATCAAGATTGTGGTTATAGGCAGTTAAACCTGCATCAGCCAGTCTGGAAGCTTGTTGTTCTGTAAGCATCCCTGCAGTAACGCATGCTTCCATTCCTAAATTTCTTACACCACTAACCATCTCTAACATTGCATTAAATGATTTCCCATCTCTTATTTCTCTCCATGCCCAACCCATACAAAACCTATCTGCACCTTCATTTTTTGCTATTTGAGCTCTTGCTAAAACCTCTTCAACTTGAAATTGTGGATGACTTTTGATTTCGCTGGCACTATAAATTGATTGACTACAGTACGAACAATTTTCCTCACATCCGCCAGTTTTTACGCTGAACAATGATGCTAATTGAATGTTGTATTGGTTAAATTTTCTGTGAATTATTTGTGATCGCCACATTAAATCAATTAGAGGCATATTTAGTATTTCCAATATCTCCTCTTTATTCCAATCAAACCTAATTTCTTTTAATAACTGATTATTAGAATTAGCCATTTTTGTTAGGATGAATATTGGGAATCTTCAAAAGATTCATTTGGTAATGATTCTATACCGCCGAAACGTCTATTTCTTGATTGGTAATCAATTATTGCTTTAAGAAATTCATGCTCGTTGAACTCTGGCCAAAGTATGTCAGATATATAAATTTCTGAATATGCTAGTTGCCATAATAAAAAATTACTGATCCTTTTTTCGCCACTAGTTCTTATTAGTAATTCTGGATCCCTAATACCTCCAGTTAATAGCTCTGAATTGAATAATTCTTCATTAATTTCGCTTGGTTTTATTTCCCCAGTAGAAGATTTTAATGCTAGTTCTTTTGCAACTTTTACTATTTCTTGTCTACCTCCGTAATTAACACAAACATTGAATAAAAATTTATTGTTGTTTTTAGTAAGTGATTCTGAACTAGAGATAATTTCTTTTAAATTCTTTGGGAAAGGAGTTAAATCTCCAATAAATTTTATTTTTGTTGATTCTTCATGTATCTCTTTAATTTCGTTTTTTAAAACTTCACTAAAAAGATTTATGAGAAAATCAACTTCTTTTGTTGGTCTTGTCCAATTCTCAGTTGAAAAAGCATAAACAGTAATTACTTTACAACCTAATTTTTTTGCAGCTTTGAGAATTTTTTTTAAAACTTTAACGCCCTGTTTATGTCCAAATGATCGGGGCAAACCTTTCCTAGTTGCCCACCTTCCATTGCCGTCCATAATTATTGCTACATGTTTGGGCAATTTTTGCTTATCTATTTTCATTAATAAGTCACTAAATTTATGGTCTATTACTTTTTCTAAACTCATAAGTTAATCCTTTTTGTTAATAAAAATTTCTGATTTTTCTGACTCTTTTTTACTAATATCACTGATGATATTATCACCCGAGTCTGTATTTTGTGATGAGACATTTTTACTTAAAGATCCTTTATTTGCTCCTATAGAGTTTTGATTGCCAATCAATTTTGCAAGAAGTTCTTGTAACCTACTGCTGGTTATTGGCCTTTCGAGTTTACCTTGATTCGCTAATGATAACGTACCTGTTTCTTCAGAAACAACAATACATATACACCTGTCAAATCTTTCTGTAATTCCTAATGCTGCTAAATGTCTTGTGCCGTATCTACTTATTCCTTGTCTTGAAAGAGGAAGTATTACGCCAGCAGAAATTATTTTGTTCCCTTTCACAAGAACTGCTCCATCATGTAAGGGCGTATCTGTTGCAAAAAGATTTATTAAAAGGTCAGTTGATAATTGTGCTTCAATATTGGTACCTGAATATAAAAAATCTTCAGGTCTTAAATCACTCCCCAAATCAACAACGATTAAAGCACCTCTTCTATTTTGAGAAAGTTTACCTGCAGTATCAACTAACTGAGTAATGGTAGTTGAAGTTGCTCTAAATTCCTTTGGTGGATTCCCAAGTAATACAGCTAGCCTACCAGTGCCTAGTAGTTCCATTAATCTTCTTAACTCTCCTTGCCAAAGGATTGCTAATGAAAGAGAGCAGGCGAGGACTACGGCATCAATTAATTTTGATGTTAGTGGTAGGTATGCATATCTTTGAATAAACCATGCGGATGATACTAAAAACAAATATCCTCTTAGAAGCCATAGTGTTCGTTGTTCTTTTACTCTAGAAAATAATAAAAGTCCGAAACCAACAGCAAATAAGACATCTAATAAAAGCTTTAAATTTATAATTCCCCAGAAATTCACACTAAAAACAAAATCAATTTAAATTTACCTAATTTTATTTGATAAAGCGATCAGGCAAAACATCGTATTTCAAAAGATCAAATGGACTTTCTCTTTTTTGAATAATCTCTGCTTCTCCATTACAAACTAAAAGTGCCGCCGGTCTCGGAATTCTGTTGTAGTTAGAACTCATTGAATTATTGTAAGCACCAGTTCCAAAAACACATATTAGATCTCCTGTTTCGCAATTTGCTAGTTCTATCTCCTTAAACAATACATCTCCCGATTCGCAGTGTTTACCAGCAATTGTATATTTATTTTTAGAGTTTAGATTAAAAGGGTTTTTTACCAAACATGCAGAATAATTTGATTGATATGTTATTGGCCTTGGATTATCACTCATCCCGCCATCAACAGACAAATAAGTTCTGATTCCAGGAATTTCTTTAAAAGCTCCAATTTTGTAAATTGTTATGCCTGCTGTGGAGACGATGGATCTTCCAGGTTCACACATCAATTTTGGTAGATCTAAATTGTGTTTTTTACAAGCTTTAACAACTGAGTTAGAAATTGTTTTTACCCATTCATGGATAGAAGGCGGATCGTCATTTTCTGTATATTTAATGCCTAAACCACCACCGACATTAAGTTCTTTAATATCATGGCCAAATTTTTTGGCGTCTAAAATAACTTTTACCATTATTTCACCTAGATCCTTATGAGGGTCTAGTTCAAAAATCTGGGAACCAATATGAGCATGTATACCTTGTAATTTTAAGTGTTTAGTTTCGCTTATTTTTACAAATAAATTATTCAAATATTCGATTCCAAAACCAAATTTGCTATCAAATGAACCTGTTCTTATGTATTCATGTGTATGGCATTCGATTCCAGGCGTGAAGCGAATCATTATTTCTAAGTCATGATTTAATGAATTTGATACTTCCTCTAATCTTCTTAAGTCATAGTCATTATCTACAATTATTTTGATGTTATTTCTAATTGCGAAATCAATTTCTTTATCAGATTTATTATTCCCATGAAAAACAATTTTTTCATTTGGTACCCCACCCTTTAGAGCAGTTATTAATTCTCCTTCTGACACTGCATCAAGTCCTAAACCTTCTGAGGAAACAAGATTACTCATGAATACAGAGCTATTTGCCTTGGAAGCATATATAGGTAGAGATTCCCCTGGGTAATATTTTTCTAATGCTTTTTTATAAGCTCTACAAGACTTTCTTAAAGTGATTTCATCCAAAATATAAAGAGGAGAGTCATATTTTTTAACTAACTCTTCAATAGAGCATCCACCAACCGACAATTTCCCATCTTCTCCGATGGATGTAGTAATAGGTACGATATTTTTATTGGGACTTTCTAAGTCAATTTTCTTTTTTAAAAAAGATTGTTTTTCTTCCATTTGAGAAATTTAAATAAAGTTTTGCCAAAACTGTCATATTTTATAATGACTCTAGATTTGAACTCTTCAAATATAAATACATAATAAAATGATATCTATCAAACAAATAAAAGAGAAAGATATTGATTTATGTTATGAATTAGATTTAAATACGATTTCTCTATGGAGCAAGAAACAATGGGCTAACGAATTCAAAAAAGAAGGTACAAAAATTTTTGGATTATTAATTACAAATTTACTCATTGGAATATGCGTTTTTCAGATTGTTCTTGATGAAGCTCAAATAAATTATTTTGTTGTAAAAAAGAAATTCAGAAAAAAGGGTTTTGGATCATATCTTATGAGCTATTTAATAAAAAAATTTGAAAATTTAAATCTAAAAAAAATATTATTGGAGGTTTCTCAGGGCAATATTACTGCTGAAAGATTTTATAGTCGCTTTGATTTTTCTACTGTAGGAATAAGAAAAAATTATTATAAAGATGGATCACATGCTCTTTTAAAAGAAAAAAAATTGACAACAAAATAATTTAAAAATTTAATTGTTCGGATAACCAGAATCACTGAAATTACTATAATTTCTTGCTATATCACTAAAAAAGTTAAATTTAATTTGATAAATTATGCATTTGGGTATTCACAAAAGCTCATTCTGAACACAAAACTGACTTATTACTGGTAGGTTATTAATAGGGTTTAATCTTCTAATGTTTGAAAGATTTACAGAAAAAGCTATAAAAGTCATTATGCTTGCTCAAGAGGAAGCTAGAAGACTTGGCCATAATTTTGTTGGAACTGAACAAATTCTTTTGGGGTTAATAGGAGAAGGGACTGGGGTAGCAGCAAAAGTTCTCAAATCACTTGGAGTTAATTTAAAAGATTCAAGGATAGAGGTGGAAAAGATAATAGGTAGAGGTTCAGGGTTTGTAGCTGTAGAAATACCTTTTACTCCCAGGGCTAAAAGAGTTTTAGAACTATCTTTAGAAGAGGCTCGTCAACTTGGCCACAATTACATTGGAACTGAACATTTATTATTAGGCTTAATAAGAGAAGGTGAAGGTGTGGCGGCAAGAGTTCTTGAAAATCTTAATATTGACCTTACAAAAGTTAGAACGCAAGTTATAAGGATGCTAGGTGAAACAGCCGAAGTTGGTACAGGGGCTAGTGCAACTAAAGGTAACTTAAAAACTGCTACTCTCGATGAATTCGGAACAAATTTAACAAAATTAGCAAGCGAATCAAAATTAGATCCAGTTGTTGGACGCTATGCAGAAATAGATCGTGTAGTTCAAATACTAGGTAGGAGGACAAAAAATAATCCTGTTCTCATTGGGGAGCCAGGTGTAGGTAAAACAGCTATTGCAGAAGGTTTAGCTCAAAGAATACAAGCTGGGGATATTCCAGACATACTTGAAGATAAAAGAGTTTTGACTCTTGATATAGGTCTTTTGGTAGCAGGAACTAAATATAGAGGTGAATTTGAAGAAAGGTTAAAAAAAATAATGGAAGAAATTAAATCAGCAGGAAACGTCATTCTTGTAATAGATGAAGTGCATACTCTAATTGGTGCTGGAGCTGCTGAAGGTGCTATAGATGCAGCAAATATACTCAAGCCTGCATTAGCTAGAGGGGAACTTCAATGTATTGGAGCAACAACTCTAGATGAGTACAGAAAACATATTGAAAGAGATGCTGCCCTTGAAAGAAGATTTCAACCTGTAATGGTAGGGGAGCCATCTATAGAAGATACAATCGAAATTTTAAAAGGTCTTAGAGAGCGTTACGAACAACATCATCGTTTAAAAATTACTGATGATGCACTAGAGGCCGCCGCTCATTTAGGGGATCGTTATATATCTGACAGATTTTTACCTGATAAAGCTATTGACCTCATCGACGAGGCTGGAAGTAGAGTTCGTTTAATAAACTCTAAACTTCCGCCCGAAGCAAAACAAATAGATAGAGAACTAAGACAAGTCCAAAAACAAAAGGAAGAATCTGTAAGAGACCAAAATTTTGATCAAGCTGGCCAATTACGTGAAAAAGAGATGGAATTGTCTGCAAAAATTAAAGAGGTACTGGACAATAAAAAAGAATCTACAGCTGGAGATCAATCTGATGCTGATAATTCCGTAAAAACTGAGCCAAAACTTTTACAAAGCCCTCTTGTAAGTGAAGAGGATGTAGCGCATATTGTGGCTTCATGGACAGGTGTTCCTGTTCAAAAATTAACAGAAACTGAATCAGTCAAGCTTCTTAATATGGAGGAAACACTTCACCAAAGGCTAATTGGACAAGATGAAGCTGTAAAGGCTGTTTCTAGAGCTATAAGAAGAGCAAGAGTTGGATTAAAAAATCCAAATAGGCCCATCGCAAGTTTCATCTTCTCTGGTCCTACTGGTGTTGGTAAAACTGAATTGACTAAATCATTAGCTTCATATTTCTTCGGAAGTGAAGAAGCAATGATCAGATTAGATATGTCAGAATTTATGGAAAGACATACAGTTAGTAAACTAATAGGCTCGCCTCCTGGTTATGTTGGTTTTAATGAAGGTGGCCAGCTTACTGAAGCAGTTAGAAGACGTCCTTACACCGTCGTTTTATTTGATGAAGTTGAAAAGGCGCATCCAGATGTTTTTAACTTATTATTGCAACTACTAGAAGACGGAAGATTAACTGACTCTAAAGGCAGAACTGTAGATTTTAAAAATACATTGTTAATAATGACCTCTAATATCGGTTCAAAAGTAATCGAGAAAGGAGGTGGCGGACTAGGATTCGAATTTTCAGGTGATTCAGTTGAAGATAGCCAATATAATAGAATTAAATCACTAGTTAATGAAGAACTTAAGCAATACTTTAGGCCTGAATTTTTAAATAGACTTGATGAAATAATTGTATTCAGACAACTAACTAAAAATGAAGTTAAAGAAATTGCTGAAATAATGTTGCAAGAAGTTTTTGTCCGATTAAAAGATAAAGGTATTAAATTAAATGTTACCGATGCTTTCAAAGAAAGACTTGTTGAAGAAGGTTATAATCCTTCATACGGAGCTAGACCTTTGAGAAGGGCAGTTATGCGTTTACTAGAAGATAGTTTGGCTGAAGAAGTTCTTTCTGGGAGAATAAAAGATGGAGATAATGCTCTTGTTGATATAGATGATAATAAAAAAGTTACTATAAATATTTCTTCTGAAGAATCTTCTCAAGAGTTAGCAGGTGCTAACTTCTAATCATTCAAAGTAAATATGCAGTCTATTTCTCCAGAAACTATATACAGGGGGAATTCTGCTTGGGAAAAATCTTTACCTCAAATTACTAAATTAACTAAAAGTCCATTAATTCTAGGTAGAGGGATTCAAACGAATAATTTGAGAAATAATATTTTTAATGATTTAAAAAAACAAAAACTTAAAGTAAATTCTGCTAATTTACAATTTGATTGTTGTTACGAAGATATTTCAAGAGTTAAGAATATTATTTCAAATAATAATAATGATTGTGTTATTGCAGCTGGAGGTGGCAAAGTTCTAGACTCTGGAAAATATATATCCGATTCTCTTAATATCCCTTGTATTACAGTTCCCCTTAGCGCCTCTACATGTGCTGGTTGGACAGCCTTATCGAATATTTACACAAAGGATGGTCAATTTATAAAGGATGTTGCACTAGGATCTTGTCCGAAAATACTAGTTTTTGATCATAAATTTATTCAAACAGCTCCATCAAGAACACTTGCAAGTGGCATAGCAGATGCCTTGGCAAAATGGTACGAATCCTCAATAACAAGTTCGAAAATGGATGACGGTCTTATTCAACAAGCAATTCAGATATCAAGAGTTTTAAGAGATCAACTATTAATCGATGGAGAAAAAGCATTTAAGGGTCAATTTGAAAATAATCCATCTTGGCAAAATACTGTAGAAGCATGTGGACTTACAGCAGGATTAGTTGGTGGTATTGGCGGAGAAAAATGTAGGACTGCAGCAGCACATGCTATTCATAATGCAATTACTCAGATAATCACCCCCAATAAATTCTTGCATGGTGAGATCGTTGGGGTTGGTTTATTATTGCAATTAAGAATAGAAGAAATGAAAAATAATAATAAATTAGCTGATCAATCAATTAAACAATTATTTGTACTTATGAAAGAATTGAATTTGCCAACTACTATCGGACAACTTGGAATAAATGTTTTTGAAAATAATAATTTAGAGAAAATTGCTGATTTTACTTGTCGAGATAAATCTGAGATTCACTTTTTGCCTTTTGAAGTTAATAAACAGGACATAATAGAGGTTATTTCAAATTTTGAACAACAAAAAATTAAAACATAAATATTTTTTGACTGAAAAGAATTTTGAACAATTAAGTGATTTAAATGCAGAATTTTTCGAAAGTGCCAAATTGTCACTATTAGATCCTTTAGGTCTTTATTTGGCAAATGATGTTAAGTGGATAAAACTCAACCAAAATTGGAACTCCTTAAAATTCCCAGTAGTTATGGGAGGAAAAGGTCAACCTATACTTCTTCTACATGGCTTTGATAGTAGTTTTTTAGAATTCAGAAGAATATATAAATCACTAAAAAAGAATTTTCAAGTTATCGTTCCTGATCTTCTGGGTTTTGGTTTTAGTCCCAGGTGCGCAACGAATGAATACAATTCCTCGAAAATAATTTCGCATTTAATTGATCTCCTCAAGACATTAAAAATATCAAAAAATCTAAAAATTATAGGTGCCTCTATGGGAGGCTCAACAGCTTTAAAACTTGCTTATGAAATTCCTGATTCTATTGAAAAAATTATCCTTTTGTCCCCCGCCGGATTGTTTGGAGAACCTAAGAGTATTCCTTTTCCTCTTAACCAAATTGGTGCCTCATTTCTTGGATTGCCTCAGGTAAGAAAAAGTCTTTGTAGGCAAGCATTTGCTTTTCCAGATGAATGCGTTGGTAAGATGGAAGAGCAAATTGCTTCAATTCATTTAGGTTGTAAAGGATGGAGGAATTCACTTGCATCATTTGCAAAAAGTGGTGGGTTTGCAGGAACTCAAAAATATATCCAAAATATACCAATCAAAACATTATGTGGAGAAAATGATCGAATTCTTGGAAAAAAAGAGCTTAAAAAAATAGGAAATATTGAAAAATTAAATTTTGTAAGGTTACAAAATTGTGGTCATCTTCCGCATATAGATCTTCCATCATTATCTAGTAAAATTATCCAAGATTATTTTTTGGAATAAAAGATTTCTTAATTAATTTAGATACTTGAGAATTATAAAAATATAATACAAAACAGATGGAGTAAAGATGTAACTGTCAATTCTGTCAAGAATCCCTCCATGTCCCGGTAAAAAAGTTCCGGAATCTTTTATTTTTGCATCTCTCTTCATCATAGATTCAATTAAATCTCCAACTAATGCCATAAGAGAAATTGAAATTCCATATATTATTCCAACAAATAATGGATTTTCCCAATTCAATAAAAATGCGAAAATTATAGCTAATAAAGTTGAACAGGATATTCCTCCAATTAAACCTTCTATGGTTTTGCTCGGAGATATTGGAGATAGAGATGTTTTACCAAATGACTTCCCAATGAAATAAGAACCAATATCACTAGCTACAATTAAAAAGCAAGAAGTTAAAGTTAAATGAAGACCAGTAGTATTTGATAAGTTCTCAAACGACATAAAACCCTGATTTGAACTGATTATCACTGAATCTAATCCCCTTAACTTAATCCAGTAACTAGGTAAAAAACCTAAATAGAATAATCCAAAAATAGAGGCTGCAATATCTGAAATTGTCCCAGGTTTTGGTTGCAAAAGTAACCAAGTACATATCCCAACTGAACAGATTGGCAAAATTGAATTTGAAATTTCTCCTTCAAGCACACCAATAGTCTCAAGATAAGAAGAAACTATAATAATAAAGGATGAAAATAACGTGGTTTTTGTGGCTGGTCTTATTCCTTTAAATTCTGCCATTCTAAAAAATTCTAATAATGCTAGATATGTAAGCAAAGCAGTTGCCAATGTAAAAAACCATCCCCCCATCAAAACAACAATTAAACCAAAAATTCCTATAAGTAACCCGCTTCTTAATCTCATATGAAATTGCTATGTTTCTAAGACTCTTATATTAAAATTTACCAGATCCTTGTTGCATAAACTTTGATTATTTATCCAATTATACCTATCTATATCAATTTTTTCGCCAGGAACTAGTAAAGGTATCCCAGGAGGATAAGGGCAAATAATATCTCCAGATATTTTATTTAATGATTGTGAGAAAGGAATATTCCGACTCTTACTTTTCCAAGCAATTCCAATTTCGATTTCGGGAGCTTGAACTAATTTAAAGGGCGATCTGAGCACTTCTAAACTTTTTGATTTTTTGGAATTTAATAGTAATTTTTTCCATAACTTTTCAAATAAATATAGAAAATCTTTTTGATTTCCAAATCCTAAACAAAAAGTGAGAGTCATCATTTCTGGTAATTCGGCAATAAGTCCATTTCTATAAAAAAAATTATCAGCGGTAAAACCATCAATCCCAGCCTTAGAGGTGTTTAATACAATTTTTAAGGGGTCTTGAGTTTCTATGAGAGGAATATTTTTTTTAATTAATTTTTTATAAATACTTTTTGCCTCTAAAATTCTTTTTTGATATTTTGATAAACTTTTTTTGTTAAGCCAGTCCCTAATAGACTCTTCACAAGAAGAAAGTAATAGGGAACTTGGACTGGTGGTTTGCAGTAAATTAATACTTTTGATTAATTTATATTCATTTATTAGATTACCTTTGTACCAAATTACCGCCGTTTGAGTTAATCCATTGAGTGACTTATGCAATGAATTAACCACTAAATCAGCGTTTGATGATAAGGCAGGTTTTGGTAAATAAGGATTTTCACAAAAAAGGAAATATGATCCATGGGCTTCATCAACTAAAACAGGTAAATTTTTTTGATGACAACAATCTATTAAAGGCTCTAAATCTCCGGAATAACCCTGATAAGAGGGGTTTACAAGAATAACCCCTGCAATTTTATTCTCATCAAAATTTAATTTTTTAAATACATTTTCCAACCAAATTTTTGTAATTGGTTTGTAATGACCTGTTATGGTTGAAAATTCTAAGTCAAAAAATATTGGATTTATATTTTGCATCGCACAGATTTTTATGACACTTATATGAACATTTCTAGGCATCAGGATATTTTCTCCTGGATTTGCCATTGCAATTACTGCTGATTGTATTAATCCGGAAGCTCCATTAACTCCAAAAAAACAACCTTTAGCCCCAAATTTGTCGGAGAATTCTCTTTGAGATTTAGCAATTAATCCGTTTTGGGATAGTGGGGAGCCTATTTCTGGTAGTTCGGGTAAGTCCCAATACCCAGGTGGATTTTTTAACAACTTCACTAATTTCTTTGGTAAAGCTGCCCCTCTGTTATGAGAGGGAAAGAATAAAGACTTTAAAAACTTTTTAGTTAGAAAAGATGAAATGCTCATAAAGTATTATTGACATATATAGAATGGACAACATGGTAATCTTTTTTTGATATTTTTAACTTTAATGAAAAGATCTTATTCGGAATATTCAGCAAAAGAAGACTTTCTTTGGTTGATTTTGAGACCATGGATTTTTATCCCAAGAGTTTTATATATCCTTTTAACCTTAATGTTTCTTTTTTTAAGAATACTTTTTCAAGGTAACAGTAAAAATAAAAATGTACAAAAAAATCTCTCGAAATATCTTTTTGATGTAATAACGGATTTAGGCCCTTGTTTTATCAAATTAGGCCAAGCACTCTCAACTAGGCCAGATCTTGTAAGACAAGATTGGCTTACTGAACTTACAAACTTACAAGATAATCTCCCAGCATTTGATCACAAAATTGCTTTAAAAATGATTGAAGAGGAACTTGGATCCCCTGCTAATGAATTATTTGAAGAGTTTCCAGATAGTCCTATTGCTTCAGCAAGCTTAGGTCAAGTTTATAAATCAAAATTAAATAATTCTTATCTAGCTGTGAAAGTACAGCGGCCAAATTTATACTTCCTCATAAGAAGGGATATCGTAATCTTAAGGTTTTTAGGAACTTTTTTATCCCCACTCTTACCATTAAATATAGGTGTTGGAATTGGAGAGATAATAGATGAATTTGGTAAGGCACTTTTTGATGAAATTGACTATCAAAAAGAGGCCGAAAATGCTTTGAGGTTTGCAAATTTATTCAAAGAAAATCCAAATATTTTTATTCCTAAATTAGAAAAACAGTTTTCATCAAAAAGGGTAATCACAACTTCTTGGATTGATGGAGTTAAGTTAAGAGATCGATTTTTACTAGAGGAAAATAACTTAATACCTGCTTCGTTTATAAAAACATGTGTCATCAGTGGACTGCAGCAATTGTTTGAATTTGGATATTTTCATGCAGACCCACATCCAGGAAATATGTTTGCTCTCAAAGGAGGAAATGCAGATTGTGGGAATTTAGCTTACGTTGATTTTGGAATGATGGATACTATTACAAATTCAGATAGACTTACTCTTATTAAGGCAATTGTTCACATAATAAATGAAGAATATTATCTTCTTGCAGAAGATTTCCAGAAATTAGGTTTTTTAACCAAAGAACAAGATCTTCAAAAACTTGTTGAACCATTAAAAGAAGTTCTAGGAGGATCTTTTGGCTCTGAGGTTGGTAATTTTAATCTTAAAAATGTAACTGACAAATTCTCAAAACTAATGTATTCCTATCCTTTCAGAGTTCCCAGTAGGTTTGCCTTAATAATTAGAGCCGTTGTCAGTCAAGAGGGTTTAGCACTAAGGTTAGATCCTGAATTTAAAATTCTAAAAATAGCTTATCCATATATTGCAAAAAAACTACTGACCGATAATTCTGAAGAGATTGTAGACATACTTTTAGAAGTCGTTTTTGATAAAAAAGGTCAAATCCAGATAGAAAAAATCGAAAGTTTACTAAACGTTTTATTTAGAGATTCAGAAAATATTAATTCAGATCTCATACCAGTTGCGAACGCTGGATTGAAATTATTTGTCAGTAAAAAAGGATCCGAAGTTAGGAAGAATCTTCTTTTAAGTCTTATAAAAGATGAAAAATTAGAATTCACTGATGCAAAAAAACTCTTAGCTTTAATTAGAGATACTTTTAGCCCTCTAAATATTGCAAAAAGTGCAGTACAAAATATTATTTCAACAGTTTAGTTTTTATATTTATAGTTAATTAACTTACCTATGAATTTAATTCTATTAGAATTGGATGTAATATTTTAAAAATGAGAAGTAAAAAATTATTTAGCTTTGGAAGATTAAATGAATATTTTGAAAAATCTCTTTTTATTTAATAAAAAATCTGAAAAAAATAAAGAATTTAGTCCTGGATTTGTTGACCAATCTTTAGAAATTGCAAAGTTAGTAAAAGAAGCAAGAATTCAACAAAACCTTACAATTAAAGAATTGTCATACATTTCAAAAATCCCTGAACGAATAATAAACTCTATTGAAAATAATAATAAAAGTACTAGGCCAGAGTATCCTTTTATAAGATCTATATTAATTAAATTAGAGGAATGCTTAGTATTAAAAAAAAATACATTATTAAATTTAGCAGTTAAAGAAAGAAAAATTTTAAAGAAAAAGAGAAAGGACTTTATGTTCAGGAAATTCGATCTTATCAATACATGGCAAGGAAGTCTTTTGTATTTTTTTATATTAGTTTTAACTATTTTTATATTAAAGAGATACTTTATTTTAAATGTAAATGTTATAGAGATTCAAAATATTGAAAATCAATTTGTTGATAAATAATTTTAATAATATCTACATTAGAGTTCTCCCAAAATTATTTCCTAGCGCACTAAACATTTTTATATTATTTTCTATTTCTTCTAAAGGACAATTTAACTTCCATTTCCAGTTATTTTTTGTGGTCCCAGGTTTGTTTAATCTACTTGAATCGTCTAGAGATAATAGATCTTGTAATGGAGCGATAAAAAGATTAGCATTTGTCTCCATGCCAATTTCTATTAAATCCCAAGAAGGATTTTCTGAAAATTTATACTCATCTTTTATTCTTTTTTGGGATTCATAATCTAAATTTTCCCACCATGAAACAGAAGTAGAGTTGTCGTGAGTACCTGTATAAACAACCCAATTTTCTCCTTCAATATTCTTTGGTAAATAAGGATTATCTTCATTGCCATCAAAAGCAAATTGTAATATTTTCATGCCAGGTAGTTCGAAGTTTTTCCTTAATTTATCTACATCTGGAGTTATTACTCCCAGATCCTCCGCAATAATAGGTAGGTAGTTACCCCCTAGATCCTTTTTTACTTTATTTAATAGTGTTTTACCTGGAGAATTTATCCATTTTCCATTAATTGCCGTTTTAGAATTGCCATTAACTCTCCAATAACCTGCTAAACCTCTGAAATGATCAAATCTTAATATGTCCACAAGTTCAAATTGTCTTTGAAATCTTTTTCTCCACCAATTGAAATTAGTCCTTTTATGCTTTGACCAAAAGTAAGTTGGGGTACCCCATAATTGTCCTGTTGATGAAAAATAATCAGGTGGAACGCCACTTTGAAAGATTAAATCTCCATTTTTAAAAATTGAAAATAATGATTTATTACTCCATACGTCGGCGCTGTCTCTAGAGACATAAAAAGGCAAATCTCCTATCAGCTTAATATTTTTTGATTTTGCAAAGTTTTTAATGACGCTCCATTGCTCATCAAGATGCCACTGTATTAATTTTTTAATAAGTATCTCTTCACTTTTTTTCTCAATCCACGATTTTAAGAACTTGTTATTTTTTATTTTAAATTCTTGAGGCCATTCCCACCAAGGCAACATATTAAATTCCTCTCTGATAACAACAAATGTTGCATAATCTTCAACCCAAGAATGACTACTGACCCATTTGTTAAATTTAATTTTTCTTTCTTCTGATTGTGAACTCCAACCTTGCAAAAGGAGGAGACCTAATTTTTTTGTTAGGTCATCAGCAATATCAAAATCAAAATGATCTTTATTCTGATTTGTTGGACCTAGATTTTCTTTATCTGAGATGTAGATAAAATCTTTTTCGATTAAATCATCTACATCCAAAAACCAAGGGTTTAGCGCAAAACTAGATGGGGAACTATATGGAGAACCTGTGGAATCAGTAGGTGTAAGAGGTAAAAATTGCCAGTATTCAATTCCATGCTTATGAAGTTTTTTTATCCACTCTTTGGCTCCTCTACCAAAAGTTCCACATACTCTTCCACCGGGAATACATGTTGGATGCATAAGTATGCCTAATGATTTTCTTACAATAATTGACTCTATAGGCATGTTCAAATTATATTTTAATTTCTCTAAACTTAACGTGTTTTTAATTCTCTAAATTCAACAATAGACAAATTTTTTTTAATTGACAAATATTATCCTTGGTTTTATAGCTTTATGAATAGAAATCCTAATTTTAACTAACAATTTTTTGCTTAATAGATGTGACTTTTGAAAACATCTAGTCAATATCTTTTGCGAAATTCACATAAACGACTACGATAAGAATATAGTTTTATGGTGCAAATTTCGTGACAAGTTTTATCACGGCAATGCAGAGTAAAGAATCGAACTTTAATCTAACTAATAGTAGATTAAGGCTAGTAAGTGGAACAACAAATCCTAAATTAGCTGAAGAAATTGCAACATACTTAGGGATTGAAAATGTACCTTTAATATCTAAAAGATTTGCAGATGGAGAACTTTATGTTCAGATTCAGCAATCTATTAGAGGTTGTGATGTATTCCTCATACAACCTACATGCGCTCCTGTAAACGATAGTTTAATGGAGCTTATGATCATGGTTGACGCATGCAAGAGAGCTTCTGCAAGACAAATAACGGCTGTAATACCTTATTTTGGATATGCGAGGGCAGATAGGAAGACTTCAGGAAGAGAGTCTATAACTGCAAAATTAACTGCTAATTTATTAGAGAAATCAGGAGTTGATAGAGTTCTTGCTATGGACTTACACTCTGCTCAAATACAAGGCTACTTTGATATACCATGCGATCATATTTACGGTTCGCCTGTATTAATTGATTATCTAGAAACTTTAGATTTAGAGGAAATAGTTGTAGTCTCTCCTGATGTAGGAGGGGTTGCGAGAGCAAGAGCATTCGCAAAATTAATGAAGGATGCGCCGTTGGCTATCATTGATAAAAGGAGATCTGCGCATAATATCGCTGAAAGTTTAACGGTTATTGGTGAAGTTAAAGGTAAAACGGCTATTCTTATAGACGACATGATAGATACGGGAGGTACAATTTGTTCAGGAGCAAATTTACTAAAAAAAGAAGGAGCTAATAGAATATTTGCATGTGCCTCACATGCTGTATTTTCTCCTCCTTCTTATGAAAGATTAAGTACTAAGAATCTTTTCGAACAAGTTATTGTGACTAACAGCATACCGGTTATACACAAAGATAATTTTCCACAGTTAAAAGTTCTTTCTGTAGCAAATATGTTGGGAGAAGCTATTTGGAGAATCCATGAAGAAAGTTCTGTTAGCTCTATGTTTAGATAAAAGAAATTATTTTACAACCCTTGTAATTTCTTTAGTCTTTCAGTTTCAATCTTAAATTGTTTTTCGACCTTTTCAGGAACATTATCTGGACAAACTTGAAGAGCTGATTCAACTAATTGCAGAGATGCAATAAATTGTAGTTGTTTCATGTCAACTTTTTGTTCTTTCTTTCTCTCTATTATTTTCCCTCCATGTTTTTGTGAAATTACTGATGCGAAAGTTGCTGAGGCAACGCTTAATGTTTTTGGGAAATCTAAATCAAAACCTTTTCTTGTCGCATTACATAGAAATGAAACACCCATCCCATGATATAAATCTAAATCATTTTTTTTGGCAGGCGAATTTTTAACATTTGCGTATACATTATTTAATTTATTATTTATACCAAGCAATAAAGATGAAAAAACTACTGGGATTGCAATAATTTTAGATATTTTTAAACCCATATTTGATTAATTTTAAATTATTAATACTTAAGATAACATTTTTCTTTTAACTAAATCTGCTAGAAGAATTTATTTAATAATTTTAATTTCGTGATGATTCTCCACTATTTTCAACTTATTTTTGTTCCATGAATATATGACCCTAAATCTATAATTATCAGTATCTACAAGTCTTGTATGTTCAAGAATATACCAATCTTTGTAAGATGATTCAAAAATCATTTCGTGTTCGTCGACTTGCTTAATATTTGAAATCCCTTCATCATTACTTAAATAAAAATTTTCCCTCATAAGTTGATGACCTCTTAGGAATGCTCGCATTTCTCCAGTTTCTTTATACTGGGGATTTTCGTCAAAGAAATTATATTTTTTTTCTGGGTACCAAGTAAATTTATAATGCGACTCCCATTCGGATTTACTCTCAAGAGCTTGTATGTTTATATTCATAATTAAATTATAAGTTTTTTGTGGTTCATCAAGAAAATAAGTTCTATTAGATTTCCATAAACCAATATTCCTTGAAAACCATCTTTTTAAATTGTTATTTAAACTAATTTCTGGAGGATTAGCTCCAAAATTTTGTTTTTTTTGTTGATTAATAACAACCATATATAAATAAGTCCTATTTATTTAATAGCTTATTTGTAGAATAAAAATAAATATCTTAAGGTGTTTATAAGGATTAACAGCTTTTCAACACTTCTGAGGAAATCATTTGAATGATAAAAAAGAGCTAAAATTAATACTTGTAGCAGCTAGAAATCAACTCTCTAGTAATGATATAAAGTCTTTGATAGCTTATTTAGAGTCAGATGATTGTGAGTTTGAGATATCTCTTCAGATTTCTGAGCCCACAGAACAGCCAGAATTACTTGAACTACATAGATTAGTTGCTATCCCCGCTCTTATAAAGATTTCACCAGCTCCAAAACAAATATTTGCTGGAAGTAATATATTTTCTCAGTTGCAGAAGTGGCTACCAAGATGGACACAGGAAGGCTTGACTAAAAATCTAGGGATTAATTTGCAACCATCCAAAATTGATTCAATAAGAACTCAAAAAGAATTTCTTCTGGAAGACGAACTTCTTGTTTTAAGACAAGAGAATGAAACATTAACAAAGAGAATAGAATCTCAGGAAAGATTATTAAGAATGGTCGCACATGAATTAAGAACCCCACTAACTGCAGCCACTTTGGCGGTCCAAAGTCAAAAACTTGGACAAATAAATATTACAAAATTGCAAGAGGTAATTAAAAGAAGATTAGAAGAGATTGAACTCTTATCTCAGGATCTTTTAGAGGTCGGAACAACAAAATGGGAAGCTTTATTTAATCCTCAAAAAATTGAATTAGGTAATATAAGTGCTGAAGTAATACTCGAATTAGAAAAGTTCTGGAGATTAAGAAATATTGAAATTGATACGGACATCCCATCTGATCTACCAAGTGTATTCGCTGATCAAAGAAGAATGCGGCAAGTATTTTTAAATTTAATTGAAAATGCTATTAAATTTTCTAAAGACTCTGGATCTATAAAAATTACAATGATCCATAAGACAAATCAGTGGGTTGAAATAACAATTTGTGACAAAGGTGCTGGGATTCCTTTAAGCGAACAGAAAAGGATTTTTCTTGATAGAGTCAGGCTCCCACAGACTTCTGAAGGAACTTCAGGATTTGGAATAGGGCTATCTGTATGTAGAAGAATAGTACAAGTCCATGGGGGAAGAATATGGGTTGTATCTGAAGTTGGCGTCGGTTCTTGCTTTCATTTCACTGTTCCTGTGTGGCAAGGACAAAATAAAGATCAACAATACTTGACGAAAGGCTAGCCTTACTCTTAATTTTTAATAAGCTGTTATGCTAATTTCCTGGCCCCATCGTCTAGAGGCCTAGGACACCTCCCTTTCACGGAGGCGACAGGGGTTCGAATCCCCTTGGGGCTATTATTTAAACTCTAAACTGATTTTTCGATGATTTTGCTTGTTTGTCTACAGCAAGTAAATTTTCTGAAAGATCTTTTTTTAATCTTTTCTCAATCATTCCTATAGGCATCCACTGACAACCTTGAACAGTGAGGTCATAAATTAATGAATTTTTGGCAGTATTTTTAATATTTTGAATTTTCCAACTCCCTTCAAATTTCCTGAAATCTCCTTTAATTAAATTGAATTTTAAAAGGCCAAGCTCCTTATCTTCAAATAAATCAATAGTTACTTCAGCTGAAAATTTCATACCGAGAAAATCCTGAGCTCCAACTTGCTTAAGGTGAACATTATTGTTCTTCTGATATATTTTTTTGCTTGAAAGTAAATTTGGTATGTAAAGATTTAGTCGATCATAATCTGTTAAAACATTCCACAATGAATCAAAACTCGCAGAGGTTGTAAGTTGAGCTGCAAGTCTTCTTGTTCCGCCAGAAAGCTTTTCCATCGTTTGCTCAATTGTCTGGTAATCATTGCTTTGAGAATGATCTTCTGATTCTTGAGAATTATTCATAAATGAATTTTTTAACCAAATAAAAAATTATTTCTGTGTAACTATACCGATAAAAACAACAAATACTGAAAAATAAAAATAATTTTGTTTATTTATTCCGATCTCAAAACGTAACCATTTTTGTGAAATCACTACAAATTAAACTACAAATTGATAATCTTTTATAAAAGAAATCTTAAAAATGTATTCACAAGCAAAAGTAATCGCAGGCGGATTAGCTCATATACCAGTAGTAATAGCTGTTTTTTACTTTATACTCACAACTTTTAATAAAAGAGCTTTAAAATTTGTTGAAGAGGCAAAAACAAAAAAAACTGAGGCAAAAGCTGTGGAACCTAAAAAAGTAGCTGTTTCAAAAATAGAAGCTCCAAAAACAGAAACTCCAAAAACAGAAGCTCCGAAAATAGTTAAGAAAAAACATGCAGATGTTCCAGTCAATATTTATCGTCCTAAAACACCATATGAGGGGACAGTTATTGAGAACTATAGTCTTCTCAAAGAAGGAGCAATTGGTAGAGTTAATCACATAACTTTCGACCTTAAAGATAGTGATCCATTTTTAAATTATGTAGAAGGTCAAAGTATTGGTATCATGCCTGCTGGTGAAGATGCTAATGGAAAACCTCATAAATTAAGACTGTACTCAATAGCTAGTACTAGACACGGTGATGACTTTAATGGAAATACAGTTTCTCTTTGTGTAAGACAGCTTCAGTATGAAAAAGATGGTGAAACCATTAATGGCGTCTGCTCTACTTACTTATGTGATATCAAGCCTGGAGATAAAGTAAAAATTACAGGTCCTGTTGGAAAAGAAATGCTTCTCCCTGATGAAGAGGATGCAAACATTGTTATGTTAGCCACTGGAACTGGAATAGCACCAATGAGGGCTTATTTAAGAAGAATGTTCGAACCAACTGAAAAAGAAAAAAATAAATGGAATTTCAAGGGTAAAGCTTGGTTATTTATGGGCGCTCCAAAATCAGCTAATTTGTTATACGAAGAAGATCTTCAAAGATACATTGCAGATAATCCAGATAATTTTAAATATACAAAAGCTATTAGTCGCGAGCAGCAAAATACAAAAGGTGGAAGAATGTACATTCAAGACAGAGTTTTAGAGTCAGCCAATGAACTTTTCAATATGATTGAAGATGAAAAGACACATATATATCTTTGTGGATTAAAGGGTATGGAACCTGGAATAGATGAAGCAATGACTAAGGCAGCAGAAGAAAAAGGATTGAACTGGGCAGAATTAAGACCTCAACTAAAAAAAGCAGGAAGATGGCACGTAGAAACTTACTAAATCTTTGATATTTAGATTTAAGTTTCACATACTAAATACTTTTTGGTTTAGACACAATATGTAGCTAATATTTGAAAAAAAGAGGATTTTATATAAAGAATCCAAAAAATATGCCTTCAACTTTAAGTAATCCTCTAAGATTAGGTTTACGGCAGGAGAGAGTCATATCTCCACAATGTTTAGTAATTTTTGGCGCTAGTGGAGACCTTACTCATAGAAAATTAATACCAGCCTTATTTGAACTCTATTTGCAAAGAAGAATTCCTAGTGAATTTGGAATAGTTGGTTGTGCGAGAAGACCTTGGACTAATAATGAGTTTAGAGAAAAGATGAAATTAAAGTTATCAAATCAAATATCTGGTAAAGAAAGGGAGTGGGAACAATTTTCTAATTATCTTTTCTATGAACCAGTTGACCTGCAACAAAGTGATCATGTCTTAAGGCTTTCTAGAAGATTAAATGAAATTGATAAAACACAAGCTACTCATGGGAATAGAACATTTTATTTATCAGTATCTCCGAATTTCTATGCAAGTGGATGTAAAGCTCTGAAAGGGGCTGGCCTTTTAGATGACCCTAAGAAAAGTCGTTTAGTAATTGAAAAACCGTTTGGAAGAGATTATTTAAGTGCAAAAAAATTGAATAAGATT
This sequence comes from Prochlorococcus sp. AG-436-D21, assembly GCA_003212655.1. GTDB lineage: Bacteria > Cyanobacteriota > Cyanobacteriia > PCC-6307 > Cyanobiaceae > Prochlorococcus_A. Next base: position 86,396 of record QCPF01000001.1, read on the forward strand.
GTTCAAAGTTGTGCTGAAGAAAGTCAGATTTATAGGATTGATCATTACTTAGGTAAAGAGACAGTTCAAAATATTCTTGTTTTGAGGTTTGCTAATACTATTTTTGAACCAATCTGGAACAGAAATTATATATCCAGTGTTCAAATTACTTCATCTGAAACAGTGGGTGTTGAAGATAGAGCAGGTTATTACGAAAGCTCTGGTGCTTTAAGGGATATGCTTCAAAATCATATGACTCAAATGCTTGCAGTTACTGCAATGGAACCTCCTGGAAAATTTGAACCAGAAGCAATTAGAAATGAAAAAGCTAAGGTTCTTCAAGCTTCAAAACTTGCTGACGAAAATGAACCGTGGAATTGTTGCATAAGAGGTCAATATGGAGAGGGAGGGAATATTTCAAATCGACTCAAAGGATATAGGCAGGAAGATGGTGTTAATAGTAATAGCACAACAGAAACTTATATTGCGACAAAAGTTTTCGTTGATAACTGGCGTTGGCAAGGGGTTCCTTTTTATTTGAGAACAGGTAAAAGACTACCTAAAAGACTTGGAGAAATAGTTTTGACTTTTAAAGACGTTCCTGTTCATTTATTTGAATCAACAATAATAAATCCTGCCCCAAATCAACTTATCCTTAGAATTCAGCCAAATGAAGGTGCTACTTTCAAATTTGAGGTAAAATCTCCTGGTTCTGGAATGAAATCAAGACCTGTTGAGATGGAATTTTCTTATGATGAATCATTTGGAGAACCCTCAGATGAAGGCTATGTAAGATTATTAGCTGATGCAATGCTTTCTGATCCAACCTTATTTACTCGAAGTGATGAGGTAGAGGCAGCCTGGAAACTTTATACGCCTTTAATAGAATTGATGGATAATTCTCCTTGGAAGTTACCTATTTATAATTATGAATCTATGACATGGGGACCTCCTGAGTCAGATCAATTAATTTCAAAAGATAATATTTTCTGGCGTAGACCCTAAAAATGAAACCTCAACTTACACTACAAACCCCTTTAGAGCTCCCTTATAAGGAAATTTCTAATTACCTTAATAAATTATGGATTTCAGAAGATAAAGATAATAGTGGAGCTAATACTTTCACCTTAATGGTCTGGCAGCCTGCTTGGCTAGAACAATGTTTGGTTCAAAAAGGATTAGTAAATGGACCAATTACTGGAAATTTAAGTCCAGAGATTATTGAAGTTGCTAAAAAATTCATATTAGATCAAGGACTTCCTATCACTACTTCACTTGGTAGCGAAGAATTATTGAATTTGTTGAAGGAAAATTTATCTAATAAAGACTTTGAAGATTTTAGAGGACAATTTTTTGAATCAACGATAAGTACATTGAATCCGAGAAGATTAATAACTCTAGCGCCAACATTAAATAAAAATTCAGATATCAAAACTTTTGTATCCGCTTACTGTCCATTAAGTGATACCCCAGCTATGCAACCTATTTGCGGGGATTTAGTTGTTATTAGAGGGGACTCTGCCTCAATATCTAATAAAGGATTAAAAATAATTGATGAATTATCTATTGATGAATTACCTTCATGGTTGTGGTGGAATGGTAGCTTGGATGAATCTCCTGAAATCTTCGAATATTTCACTGATTATGGTCTAAGGTTAATAATTGATACTGCTCTTGGATCGCCTCAAAGATGTTTAAAAGTTTTAGATCAATTAAATAATTCAAATAAAGCTATTAATGATTTGAATTGGGTTAGATTAAAAAATTGGAGGGAATCATTGGCAATGATTTTTGATCCTCCTTCTAGGAGACCAATTTTAGATCATATTACTGATATTGACATTGATATCGCAGGAAATCATATCGTTCAAGCATTGTTTTTGATTTCATGGATTAGCGATAAACTTGGTTGGTCTTTTCTAAGAGTTGAAACGGATACAGAATCAACAAAAATAGAGTTTGAAAGAATTAATGGCGAAATAATTTCTACATCAATTAATCCCTTATCTTTGGGAAATCCAAGTATTCATTTAGGACAAGTTATTGGATTGAGGCTGATTTCAAAAATTAGTGAGGTTCAAAAAAATAACACTTGTGTAATACTTGGCTGTGAATCAGTGGAATGTATGAGACTTGAAGCAGGGGGAATGGCTAATATGGAATTAATAGAGCAAGTTGTTCCAAATTCTTTTTCTACATCAGAGTATGATGTTAGTAAATTATTGGGAAGTAGTAGAGGTAATACAAGCCCTCTTTTTGAAAATTCTATTAAAATAGCTCTTCAAATATTTAATGGTTTTAATAACTAATAAATGCCTTGTGTAATATCTTCTCCTTCAACTGATAGTGGCAAGACTACATTATCGCTTTTGATATCTTGTTGGGCTTTCTCAAAAGGCATAAAAATACAAACTTTTAAGGTTGGTCCAGATTATCTTGATCAACAACAACTTAGTTCAATTGGCCAACCTCTTTGTAGGAATTTAGATGTTTTTTTAAGTGGTGAGGAATGGGTTCAAGAAAGTTTTTTAAAACATTCTTTGAAATATGAATTCTCATTAATTGAAGGAGCAATGGGTCTATTTGATGGATTAGGGTCAACAACCTATTCCAGCACAGCAAATGTTTCTAAACTTCTCAATGCTCCAGTAATTTTTATTGTTAATGCTAAAGGTCAAGTAGCTTCTCTTTTGGCTACTGTTCGAGGCTTTAGAGATTTCGATAGTGAGTTGTCAATAGTAGGAATTATATTTAACAACGTTAATTCAGTTAGACATAAAAAATTAATCAAAGATGTTTTTAAAAATGAAGATATCGAAATTCTTGGTTTTTTACCATCAGATTCAAAAATAACTTTGAACAAAGCTAATTTAGGTTTAATATCTCCATTGGATAATGGGAAAGAAATTGATGTTGAATATTTTGCAAATTTTGCCGAAAGAAATCTTGATGTTTTTTCTCTTATTAAATTTCTGAAATCTCCTCAAAAGAAAATATTTAATTCTGTTAGTTTTAAAGATTTTAAAATAGATAAAATTAAACCTATCGCAATTGCAGAAGATAAAATTTTTCATTTTCAATACCCTGAAACTAAGGAGTTTTTGACTGAAATAGGCATACCATTGATTTCATGGAGTATTTATGATGATGAAGAAATACCTAATGAGGCTTCTTCTTTAATTATTCCTGGAGGGTTCCCTGAAAAATATGCTGATCATATAAGTAACTCTATAAAAAGCTTAAATTCGTTAAGGAAATTTCGCAAAAATGGATTTATATATGCGGAGTGCGGAGGGATGATGATTTTAGGAGACTTTATAAAAGATGAAAATGGCATTAATCATAAAATGAGTGGTATCCTGCCTTTTACATCAAAAAAAAGTAAACTTTCTGTAGGTTATAGATATATTGAGGGTTTAAAAAATACTCCAATCATTAAAAAAAATCAATTAATTAGGGGACATGAATTTCATTATTGGGAAATTGAAAATAATCTATCCATATTTGATTTAAGAAAAAACTGAGAGTCAAAAGAAACTTTCTTCCCCATGGAAAATTAAATCTTGGGAAACTGATTACAAAAAATGAAGGCTTTTTTGATGAAAAATTACATGCAAGTTGGATTCACTTACATTTGCCAAGTTCTCCAGAAGCAGCAAAAAACTTTATAGATGCCACCCAAATTAGTTTTTCAAAGTATTCTTAATTTATTATCAAATCAAATATTTTGAGAGGCGAGCCTAAAAAAAATATTCCAGGCAAAGTGATTAATGGTCCTAAAAGACTCCCCACCATAACCTCAATTTTTGTATGACCAAGGGTTTCTTTTAAAAGTAATTCAGATTGAGGGTCTAGTTTTTTTTGATAGTTTATTGATTTCTGCAGCTTGAATTCCAGCTGATTTTCGAACTCCACTAGCGTCATACATAACTATTAAAGCTACAGCAACTGATAATGCGAATATTGAACTATCAAATCCCAATTCATAACCGACACCAGATGCGGCACCAGTTATTAATGCGGAATGACTTGAAGGCATGCCACCCGTCTCGAACATAATTCCAAATCTTATCTTTCCAGTTGAAAAGAAATTGAATACAATTTTGAAGAATTGAGCTAGTAAACAGGATAATAAGCTCCAAAAAAGAACTGAATTGTTAAAAAAGGAAAAAAACTCAGGCATAAATCAAAGTTAATTTTTATCTGTCTCTATTTGTAATAAAGTCTGCTAACGATATTAAATGTTTTGCATCTGCACCCCAAGGTTCAATTGATTTTTTTGCTTTTTCAACTAAATCAAATGCTCTTTTCTTTGACTCCTTCATTCCAAGTAATTTAGGGTAAGTAGTTTTGTCAGCTAAAAGATCTTTGCCTGCAGTTTTACCAAGCTTTTCGCTGCTGGAAGTTAAATCTAGAATATCATCTATTATTTGGAAAGCTAAACCAATTCCCTCTGCATAAGTGGTTAGAGCTTGTAATAGCTTTTCGTTAGCGCCTGCGATCATCGCGCCTGTTCTCACGCAAGCCTTTAATAAAGCCCCAGTTTTATGAAGATGAATATATTCGAGAGTTTCAAGGTCGACTTCTTTGCCTTCGCATTCCAAATCAACAACTTGTCCCCCAACAAGGCCTGGTGCACCAGCAACTAGGGATAATTCGCCTACTACATTTAATAATCTATTTGGATCGACTCCAGGGCTTCTTAAAGAGACCATTTCAAAGGCCCTGGTTAATAAAGCATCGCCTGCAAGAATAGCTAATGCATCTCCATATACTTTATGATTTGTCGGCCTACCTCTCCTCAAGTCATCATTATCCATAGCGGGCAGATCATCATGAATCAAGGACATTGTATGGATCATTTCTATTGCTACTGCAGTAGGAACAGCAAGAGAGGGGTCTCCTCCAGCCAGTGAACAAGATGCTAAACATAAAATTGGACGTATCCTTTTCCCTCCAGCTAAAAGGGAATATCTCATTGATTCTCTTAATATTTCTGGATTCTCAGGTCCTAAGGAAAAATCGAGTGCTTCTTCTACAACCTTTTTTGTGTTTTTAAGATATTTTTCAAAATCAGAAATACTATTTATAACTTCAGTCATCTTTTATCTTTAGTAGAAAAAATTTTCATCTTGGAGTTTATGGCAAAAGATCATTAAGTGTTGATGATAAACCAAATTGTTTTTGCCAGCTAAAAATAGTATTTACAAGTAACATTGTTACTGTCATTGGTCCAACACCTCCTGGTACAGGTGTGTAAGCAAATACTTTAGAAATTACATCTTCTAATAATACATCGCCACATAATCTGGTTTGATTTTTGTCGAAACTTTTTAATCTATGTATTCCAACATCTATAATCACTGCTCCTTCTTTCACAAAACTCGAATCTACAAGATTGGGTTTTCCTGCAGCAGCAATTAGAATGTCGGCCTCTCTACAGACTTTATTCAAATTTATAGTTTTTGAATGAGTCATTGTTACCGTGCCATTTAGATTTAATAACATAAGTGATAAGGGTTTCCCAACAAGTAAACTTCTTCCGATAACAACAATTTTCTTACCTTCAATTGTAATATTTTGGGATTTTAATAAATTAATAATTCCTGCTGGTGTGCATGATCTCATCGCAGCCTCATTTTTTACTAATTTGCCGATGTTTATCTCATTTAGACCATCTACGTCTTTGCTCGGATTAATATGGCTGATCAGTTTTTGCTCATCAAACTTCTTTGGGATGGGAAGTTGTAGCAACATTCCATCAATATTCTTATCAGAATTAAGTTTCATTATTAATTTTTCAACTTCTTCTTGCTCAACACTATCTTTTAGATGAAAGATAAAGCTCTTAATTCCAATCCTTGAACATGCTTTTTCCTTGTTATTAACGTAAACTCCACTAGCAGGATCTTCACCAATTCTTATTACAGCTAAACCGGGAGTTCTTTTTGCAATTTTTTTGTTAGTAGAGATATAATCATTTAATCTTTTTTCAATTTCAAGAGATAATTTTTTACCGTCTAATTTTAATGACATTTAGAAAAACATCTCCTTTTTATACCTAGCATGCCTATAATTTTAAATTATTCAAATAGATTTATTTATATTCTGTGCAAAACATTACAACTACCTTAAAGAAATTGTTTTATCTGTGGAGGAGAAGTCAAGTCCCAGTTAAACAACCAAATAAAATTTCAAGAATAGATAATCTCATAATTTTTTTAGTATGCATTTTGATTTCAATAATTTCTTCTTATAAGCTACTTCTTACCTCGCCTTTAAATATTGCAGATATTTTTTCTTGGCTTTTGACCTTTACTGAAATACTTATTAGTTCTGGAATTTTGATATTAGTTTCAAAAAAAGAGAATCCCACAATTTCTTCAAGACAGATCTTCTTGATTATTACTCTTCTTTTAGCAGTGCAAGCTACGAAATTAGCCTTAGCTTCAACAATTAGTCCATTATCTATGATAATTCCACCAGCTTTAATAATATCTCAAGGAATGGGAAGCATTACGGCTTTGACTTGGGTATCAATAGCGAGTTTGATTTGGCCTGACCCAGAAATTGCCATTAATAATAATTTATTTTTTATTTTATTAATTTGCGCATCAGTAGTATCTCTTCTAGGAGGAAGAATAAGAAGTAGAGCTCAGTTACTACAAGTATCATTTTTTGTTCCTATAGGATCTTTCTTGAGTCAATGGATATTGATAGGTAAAGATAAAATATCACTTATTAATAAGCAAGATTTTGTTTTAGCTAATGGGGATATATTTTCAGATTCCTTGCTATTGGCAATAGTAATGCTTTTTACTATTTTATTTATTCCTATTTTCGAATCGGTATTCGGATTATTAACTAAAGCAAGATTACTCGAATTGGCTGATAAAGAGAAACCTCTAATTAGAAGATTGTCTCTTGAAGCTCCCGGTACTTTTGAACATACCCTACTTATATGTGGTTTGGCAGAAGAAGCAACAAGAATGATTGGTGGCGATATTGACCTAATTAAAACTGGAGCGTTATATCATGATGTAGGTAAATTGCATGCACCTAATTGGTTTATCGAAAATCAGGATGGTTCAAAAAATCCGCACGACGAATTAGATGATCCTATTAAAAGTGCAGAAGTTTTACAGGCACACGTTGATGAAGGATTGAAATTTGCAAGAAAGAATAGACTACCTAAACTAATTGCTAATTTTATCCCCGAACATCAAGGCACCCTAAAAATGGGATATTTTTTTCAAAAAGCTAAAGAAAAAAATCTCGAAATTAATGAATATTATTTTAGATACAAAGGCCCTATTCCTCAGTCAAAAGAAACAGCTATTTTAATGCTAGCAGATGGATGTGAAGCAGCACTAAGAGCTATGAATATTAATGCATCTGATAAAGAAGCTTTGGAAACAATATCTAATATTATCTACTCGCGTCAAAAAGATGGGCAATTAGATGATAGTAATTTATCGAAAGGAGAAATTTTTCTAATAAAAAGGGCATTCTTGAATGTCTGGAAAAGAATTAGACATAGAAGAATTCAATATCCAACTAGCAAGAATAATACTTTTTCTTAATTTTCGTTTTATAGCCTAATACTCCTTCGATGTTTTGGATTACACCAATATAGAAGAGCTAATATACTTAATAATGTAGTTAAAAGAGTAAACCCGCCAATTCCAAAAATGTCTTTAAGAGTTATGAGTCTTACAACTGAATAAGGACCCGTCCCAGAAATTACCATTGAAAGGGATACAAGAGTTAAAGTTACTCCCCATTTTCTCTCTGCTAAAAGAGCTGCTGAGGAAACTATTCCAACAATCGCAGCAGGCCAACCGAGACTTATGGCAAGAGTTATATTTGCAACTTTTAGTGGAGGCCCATAACTTATTATTAATGCGATTATTGGAAGTGCAAATATATTGCTGATTAACCCAACCCATGAAAGTGCCCAATATCCTGCTAGCCTTTCTCTCATTATTTACTGCTTAACTATTTGTTTAATCTACATTATAAGGAGACTATTTTTACTTCTACTTAATATTCCTAAGAGATAATTTAATTTGATTGATTAGATAGAAATTTGATTTTTTGAATTTTCTAGATTATCAAATTGTGGGTGAATTGAATTTTTTTTCTCAGAAAAAACAAGCCTATTTAAAGCATTAACATAAGCATTCGCTGCAGCAACTACAACATCCGTATCAGCAGAATGACCAGAATATATTTTATTATTACTTCTTATTCTTATTGTTACTTCGCCTAAAGCATCAATTCCTTCTGTTACCGACTTAACAGAAAATTCAATTAATTCATTGGGAACCTTAGCTAATTTATTAAGAGCTTCGCACACAGCATCAACGGGTCCTGTCCCTATTGATACTGCAGTATCTTCAGTATTATCTTCGGTGTTGAGAAGCGAAATGGTTGCAGTAGGTTTAGATGCGTTACCGCAACTTACTTGTACAAGACTTAATTGAAATTTAGCTTCTGGGAGCTGAACTTGTTCACTAACAATTGCTTCTAGGTCTCTATCAGTAATTTCTCTTTTCCTGTCAGCTAAATCCTTAAAACGAGCAAAAGCATCATTTAAATCTTCTCGGCTTAAGTCATATCCCATCTCTTCTAATCTTGCTCTTACTGCACTTCTTCCACTAAGTTTGCCCAAAGATATTTTGTTGTCACTTAAACCAACAGTTTTTGCATCGATAATTTCGTAAGTAAGTCTATTTTTTAAAACCCCATCCTGATGAATGCCTGACTCATGTGCAAAAGCGTTAGCTCCCACAATTGCTTTATTAGGTTGTACAGTCATTCCAGTTAGGTTGGAAACAAGTCTAGAGGTTTTCGTTATTTCTTCTGTTCTTATTGCCGTAAGAGGAGTTGGTGAATTTGGATTCCTTTTGAAAAAACTATTAAAAAAACTTTTCCTAACATGCAGTGCCATTACTAATTCTTCTAGAGAGGCATTCCCTGCTCTTTCACCAATTCCATTAATAGTACATTCTAGTTGTCTTGCTCCATTTTTTACTGCTTCTAAAAAATTGGCTACTGCTAAACCCAAATCATTATGACCATGAACCGAGATTACTGCCTCATCAATATTTGGAACGTTTTTATTTATATCGGTAATTAGGTTGCCAAATTCACTGGGAGTTGTAAATCCAACAGTATCTGGGATATTGATTGTTGTTGCTCCTGCAGAAATTGCTAATTGAATCACTTCGTATAAAAAATCAGGATCACTCCTTGAGGCATCTTCACAAGAAAACTCAATATCATCAACTAATGATTTCGCATAATTAACCATTTCTGGAACTATTTGAAGAACATCTTTTCTGGATTTTTTAAGTTTATGTTTAAGATGGATATCACTAGTCGCAATAAAAGTGTGTATTCTTTTCTTGGGAGCTGGACTTACTGCTTCATAGCATGCTTTTATATCTCCTTCAGATGCTCTAGCTAAACCGCATATTATAGGGCCATTTTCTTTCCCTACGGCATTGGCAATTTTATAAACAGCTTTAAAATCTCCTGGACTTGCGAAAGGGAATCCAGCCTCAATAACGTCTACCCCTAATCTTGCTAATTGATGGGCGATAGCAAGTTTTTCTTCAAGATTTAAACTGGCGCCAGGAGATTGCTCTCCATCTCGAAGAGTTGTATCGAATATCAATATTCTTCCAGGGTCTTTTGACATTAAAGAAAATATCTTAGCCTCATTTTAGGCTAATTAAAAAAATTTGACTAGATTCTGTTCAATAAGAATTTACTGCAAATCTATAACTTAACAATATTGGTTAAATTTCTAAAAAAAAAAATGAAAAACTTTAATTATTAAAGTATTGTTTTAGGATTAAAACTTCCTTCTTAAAAAGGTTAATTTTGTTTTTTTAGAATTACAGGCATAAATTATAAAAGTATGAATGGGCAATACCCCAAAAAAAATTTTTTAGGTAAGTTAGCGATAGTTTTACATGCTCATCTACCTTATGTAAGAAAAAATGAAAAAAACTCCTTAGAAGAGGATTGGTTATTTCAGGCGATTTTAGAATGTTACATACCGCTACTTCAATCAATAGAATCTTCTAAAAATGAAAATCCTGAAAATACAAAACTTACTATTAGTTTGTCTCCAACATTATTATCACTTCTTAATAATGTAAAAATTCAAGAAACTTTCCCAACTTGGATTAAAACAAGGATAGATCTCTTAAATGAGCTACCACAAGAAGAAAAAAATGCCTCTGCATTTTTGATGAATAATCTAAATGACAAATACTTTTATTGGAAAAAATCTTCTGGAAATTTAATTGAGAAGTTTAGAGTTTTAAATAATTCTGGAAATTTGGATATTCTTACTTGTGCTGCTACACACGGATATTTGCCAATATTAAGGGAGAATCCAGAAACTGTTAAAGGACAAATCAATACAGCCATTAGAAACCATGAAAATATTTTTGGAAGTATGCCTTTAGGTATTTGGTTACCTGAATGTGCATATTATGAGAATTTAGACGCAATACTATTTAATTCCGGAATTAGATATGCAATCTTAGACGGTCATGGAATTCTAAATTCCGTACCAAGGCCAAGGTATGGTGTATACGCTCCAATTTGTTCGAAAAAAGGAGTTGCCTTCTTCGGAAGAGATAGCGAGTCAACTTTGCCCGTTTGGTCTGCTAAGGATGGGTTTCCTGGAGACAAAGTTTATAGGGAATTTCACAAAGATTTGGGATGGGAATTATCTATCTCCAAGCTCCAAAAGAAAGGTATCTCAACTAAAAGACCTTTGGGGTTGAAGTTTCACAAAATTACTGATAATAACCTACCTCTTGGGGAAAAGGCATTTTACTTAGAAAATGAAGCTAAAAAGAAGGCTGCAGAACATGCTGATGCTTATCTTCTCGCGCGATCCAAACAATTAGAAAAATTAACTTTATCTTCTTCCTTTAACCCTTTATTGGTAGCTCCATTTGATGCAGAGTTATTTGGTCATTGGTGGTATGAGGGACCTTTTTTTATTGAAAATATTTTAAAGAAATCCAATAAATATTCAATTAAGCTTACAAATTTAAGAGAATTCTTACTTCAAAAACCAAATCTTCAGATTTGTGATCCATCCCCATCAAGTTGGGGACAAGGAGGTTACCATAATTACTGGATTAATGATGCAAATGCATGGATTGTTCCTGAGATCACCAAAGCAGGTTCTACGTTTGTTGATTTATGCTCGAAAAATTTTAACAATGAATTATCTCCAAGACTTTTCAAGCAAGCAGCAAGAGAATTACTCCTCTCTGAGTCCTCTGATTGGAGTTTTATCCTAAGAGCTGGCACTACAACTCAGCTTGCAAAAGAAAGGATAGAAAGACACTTGTTAAGGTTCTGGAAAATAGTTGAAATGATTAAAAATTATTCCAAAATTAATTTAGAATTTCTTGAGGATATTGAGGAAGAAGATAAAGTTTTCCCAGATATTAATATTAATGATTGGCGAAAATAAAAAATACTAATTTAACTTAAGCATTCCTAGTTTCACTTTAAGAGGTGAATTTATAAACATCTTAGTCATCACGAAAATTAGTTTTGGAAGTGGAAGTGTATTAGTAAGAAAACCTACCCATTCATTTGTCGATAATCTAAAGAAATTTAAGAAAAAGCTTCTTAATCTACTTTCGTCAAAACTCATCAATCTTCTTAGACCATATTGGTAAAGTTTATGTCTTTGTGTTAACTCGTAAGGCCATAGGATCTCCCAACCTTTCGTTGCTAGTTCAAGAGAACTTAGATGAGGTTCTTTTAAAAAGATTGCTAATTTTTCTGCAAGGAGTGGGGCTCTTCTTAGTAAAGATCCGATCATGTATCCTGATGCAGGATGCACCATGCTTGCAGAGCCTCCAAAACCAAGAACAAATTGTTTTTTAAATGGAAGGGGTAAATTCATTGGGAAAAGGCAATTCTCTTCATGGAAAATTTGACTTACCTCAACACCCTTACTATTAAGTCTTTTATAAAGTCTTTTTTTAAGATTTTCTTGAGATAATGCAGGATAACTAGCCAAAGAAGTTTCTTCAACAAAAAAAGTCTCGTTTCCAAGATCCATTGCATAAAGAAAGGAAGGAGATGATAACTTTTCTTCATTGTTTAAATGATTTGGACGAAAATCCATTAGAACAAATTGTTCTTTATTAACAGGTGGTGATGTAAATTTACCTACAATTCCGTAAGCAGCTTGTTGAGCGATTTCATTTTGAACTGGTCTTTTTACAAAATTACTTTTATGACCACTTGCGTCAATAACTAATCTCGCCTTTAATTTGAGACCTGAAAAACAAATGACCTCAGATAGTTTATTTTTTTCAATAATATCTTTTGCTGTTTCATTCAACCATTCAATCCCTTTACATTTTTTTAAAAGTTCATTTTGAAAGGCTTCTTGATTTATTAAACCATAATCATAGTTGTGTTTAGTCGGAGTATCCCCTTTTTTATTTTCCCCATCTCCAAAAAAACTAACTGTTTCACACCACCTATGAGATAACAAAGAATCTAATCCTAATTCTTCTAATTCAGATGCCCAGATACCATAAGTATTCTCCCATTTTTCATTTGGAGATTTTGTTGATATTCCCTTAATATTTAGATCCTGTTTGGCTAATTCTGAAGCTAAACATAATGCTGCAGGACCTGAACCTAAAATTAAAATATCAAGTATTTCCATATTATTTAGCTAAACATAAGGCTTTTAATTTTGTTCAACTGAGCTAGGTTGGTCTTTCTCCTCTATTTGTTCATGAGGTACTAATACCACTTCAGATAAATGATCACCTTCATCTAATCTTTGTAATTTTACTCCTGTAGCTGCCCTAGATTGCTGAGAGATTTTATCTGCGTTTGTTCGCACTATTACTCCTTTTTCGGTCACAAGTAGTAATTCTTCTCCCTCGCCAAGGACCTTCAAACAAACTAGCTGATCATCTTTAATTCTAAATTTTATTGCTCTCAAACCCATGCCTGCTCTTTTTTGTAATCTAAACTGAGCTACAGGTACTCTCTTCCCTAGTCCAAATGAACTGGCTATTAATACCCATGGGCCATCTGAAAAGTTTTCCTCAACATTATCATCAAGATCTTCTGTAAGATCCTCAATTTTAGCCAATTGATCAACCAAGTTAGATGTTAAAACATCCATAGATACTAGATTGTCTCCTTCTCTCAAGTTCATTGATTTAACCCCTCTTGCCGTCCTGCCAAGTGGCCTTAATTCATTAAAATCTAATCTGAAATGAATTGCCATTCCTGTTCTTGATCCAATCAAAACACTATCGCCATCTTTTGATAATCTAACCCAAGTCAAAGCGTCTCCATTCTCGAGATTTATAGCTATTAATCCATTTGATCTGATTTTTGAGAAAGCAGAAAGTGAAGTTCTTTTTATAAATCCAGCCTTCGTTAGCATCAATAGATAACAATCGTTATCAAAAGAATCTACTGCGACAAGTGAAGTAATCTTTTCTTCTCTTGGTATTGGTAGAAGTTGAACAGATGGTGTGCCTTTGGCTGTTCTGCTACTCATGGGAACTCTATATGCTGGAAGAGCATAAGATACTCCTCTATCACTGAAAAGCAAAAGAGTATCATGATCGTTACAGCTTATAAATAATTTCACTTCATCATCTTCTTGAGTCTTTGTCCCAGCTTTACCTCTAGACCCTCGACTTGTAGATTCGAATTCATTAACAGGCATTCTTTTTAAATAACCTGCTTCGGTCAATAAAACTACAGATCTGTCATTAGCGATAAGATCAATATCATCTAGACCACCTCCTAAATCAAGTATTTCTGTTTTTCTTGGAGAAGAGAATCTCTCATCTATTTTATCAAGTTCTTCAAGAATAATTTCAAAAATCCTTTCATTACTATTCAATATTTTTTGATATTCACTGATTTTTCGTGTTAATTCATCATGTTCTCCTTTAATTTTATCTGCTTCTAAAGCTGTTAATCTTCTTAATTGCATTTGCAAAATTGCTTCTGCCTGTGTGGAAGATAACTCATGATCAGTTTGTAATTTTTCTCTAGCGGAAACTGTATCTTTTGCTGATCTTATTAGATTAATAATTTCATCCATAGCTGCTAAAGCTAATAGTAAACCTTTTACTATGTGATCTCTTTCTTCCGCCTTTTTTAATAAGAATCCTGTTCTTCGCCTTATTGTTTCTACTCTGAAGTCTAGAAATACATCTAACATTTTCCTAAGTGAAAGTGTTGTGGGCTCTCCTTTTACTAAAGCTAGAATATTTGCACTAAAGTTATTTTGTAGAGGTGTCAACTTAAATAAATTATTTAAGACTACTTGTGGGTAGGCATCTCTTTTTAGTTCAATAACAATTCTCATTCCATCTCGATCACTTTCATCTCTAATATCAGAAATACCTTCTAATTTTTTTTCATTAACCAAGTCTGCAATTCTTTCAATCAATGCCGCTTTATTAGTTTGAAATGGAAGCTCTGTAATTATTACTGCATCTTTTTCTGCCCTCCCAGGAGATTTAATTTGCTCAATATTTGCTACACCTCTCATAGTTATTGATCCCTTTCCTGTCTTGAAAGTTTCTCTAATACCATCTCTGCCTAAAATTTGACCACCTGTGGGAAAATCGGGACCCTTAATTATTTCAAAAAGTTCCCTATCTTCAATCGAAGGGGTTTTGATTATTGATTTAAGACCATTAATTAATTCCCCTAAGTTATGAGGTGGAATATTCGTTGCCATTCCTACTGCTATTCCAGATGATCCATTTAGAAGTAGTTGAGGGATCCTAGCAGGGAGGACTGTTGGCTCTTGCTGAGAACCGTCAAAATTATCGGCGAAATCTACAGTTTCAGATTCAATATCCTCTAATAAACTTTCATCTGTAAGAGACTGTAAGCGAGATTCTGTATATCTCATCGCTGCTGGGGGGTCGTTGTCAACAGAACCAAAGTTCCCATGGCCATCTATGAGTGGCATCCTCATAGAGAAATTCTGAGCCATCCTAACCAAAGCATCATAAACAGCGGTATCGCCATGAGGGTGGTATTTACCTAATACTTCTCCAACAACTCTTGCACATTTTCTGTAAGGTCTACCGCTTGTCAAACCAAGTTCATACATTGCATAAAGAATTCTTCTATGAACAGGTTTTAATCCATCTCTTGCATCTGGAAGAGCACGACCAACTATAACGCTCATTGCATACTCAAGATATGAGCGAGACATCTCATTTCTTAAGTCAGTCTGAATAATTCGATCGTTATCTTCGCTTAATCCTGAGTTATCAGAATCTAAAATATCAGACATACAAAAATCCTTTATTTAATAATAATCGTTGATTGTCATAATGAATAAAAAAAAAGATTTATTTAATTCCCAAATACTCACATTCACACACAAATCCAAATAAAACCTGTTGTTTTTGAATAAACCTTGGCTTATTACCCCTTTAGTTGTTAATTTATTCAGAATGAAAGAAAAATCCCGTGAATATTGAACTTGGTTTAAATAAAAAAGTCAGAAGGGCTTATGGCATTGATGAAATAGCTTTAGTTCCTGGTAATAGGACACTTGATTACGATTTGACTGATCCTTCTTGGTCAATAGGTGATTTCAAAAGAGAAGTTCCGATCGTAGCTAGTGCCATGGACAGTGTTGTCGATGTTAATACGGCTGTAGAACTCACAAAATTAGGTTCCCTAGGGGTTATAAATATGGAGGGCATACAAACACGATATGAAAACCCTGATGAAATATTAAACCAAATAGCATCAGTCGGGAAGAATGATTTTGTTCCATTAATGCAGAAAATATACAGTGAACCGGTTAAGGAGGGATTGATTGTACAAAGAATAAATGAGGTGAAAGAAAGAGGAGGTATAGCAGCTTTTAGTGGAACTCCTCAAGCTGCCATTAAGTTTAAAGAAACACTTAATAATTCCAAAATAGATTTATTTTTTCTTCAAGGAACAGTTGTTTCCACTGAACATCTTGGTATGGAGGGTAAGGAAACCTTAAATATTAAAGATCTCTGTCAATCTATGAATGTCCCAGTTGTAGCGGGTAATTGTGTTACTTACGATGTTGCAAAACTTCTCATGGATGCTGGAGTTGCAGGATTGATGGTTGGAATAGGACCTGGAGCGGCATGTACATCAAGAGGAGTATTGGGAATTGGAATCCCTCAAGCAACTGCAATTGCTGATTGTAGTGCGGCAAGAAATGACTACTTTAAAGAAAGCGGTCGTTATATTCCTATTATTGGTGATGGAGGAATTGTTACTGGTGGAGATATCTGTAAATGTTTGGCATGTGGAGCAGATGCTGTAATGATTGGATCTCCAATAGCTAAATCCTCAAACGCTCCAGGTAAAGGATTTCACTGGGGTATGGCTACTCCAAGTCCAGTATTGCCAAGGGGCACAAGAATTGAAGTTGGTTCTACAGGATCCTTAGAAAGAATAATTAAAGGTCCTGCCTTACTTGATGATGGGACACATAATTTATTAGGAGCCATAAGAACCTCAATGAGTACTCTTGGGGCAAAAAATATTAAAGAAATGCAAGAAGTTGAAATAGTTATCGCACCATCGCTTCTTACAGAAGGTAAGGTTTATCAAAAAGCTCAGCAGCTTGGGATGGGTAAGTAGTTCACTTAGAGCAAAATTATAAATCCTTAGTGAATTAAGTATTAATTTGAAAAATTTTCTAATTAGGAGTTATTATGAAATGATGGGGGAAACCCCATACTCCTCACACACTAAATCGCCCGATTAATCGGGCTTTTTTAGATATTTTGTTACTTATATTGTTTAATCTGTAATGAAATCATCACTTAAAAGAATAGCCTGCTAAATTTTCAAAAAGGGATACTTAAATTATGTCATCAGCTCCAGCCGTAACTGATTCTTCATTTGACAAGGATGTACTGCAAAGTGATCTACCAGTATTGGTTGATTTTTGGGCACCATGGTGCGGTCCATGTAGGATGGTTGCACCGGTTGTAGAAGAAATCTCAAAAGACTTCGAAGGGAAAATTAAAGTTTTTAAATTAAACACAGATGAAAATCCAAATGTAGCCAGTCAATACGGAATAAGAAGTATTCCTACATTAATGATCTTTAAAGGAGGTCAAAAGGTTGATACCGTTGTTGGTGCTGTGCCAAAAGCAACTCTTTCGAGCACTTTAACTAAGCATTTATAAATTTAAAAGCTTTGCATAAAATTGGACTAATAGACTATGGAATGGGTAATATTCATTCTGTAACAAAATCTCTAGAAAGTCTTGGAGAAGAAATTATATTAATTAAAAATTTTAATGATTCTAAACTTTGTAAGGCAATAATTCTTCCTGGTGTTGGAGCATTTGATCCAGCGATGAATAATCTCATAAATACTGATTTGGTTACTGATCTGAAAAATTGGATTAAAAGTGGGAAATCCTTTTTTGGTATATGTTTAGGTCTCCAACTCCTTTTTGAATCTAGTGATGAAGGGCAAGTTAAAGGGTTGGGAATTTTAAAAGGAAAAATACAAAAAATACCAAATATTGTTAACCAAAGAATCCCACATATGGGTTGGTGCCAACTTTTACCTACCAAAAGAAATACCTTATTTGGGATTGAAGAATTAAATAATTGGGTTTATTTTGTACATTCCTATCATGCAATCCCAGATGACTTAAGTATTATCGCAGCTCAGGTTGATTATGGCTCTAAAAAATTAACTGCAATGATTGAGAATGATAATTTATTGGCCTGTCAATTTCATCCGGAAAAATCTGGAAAAACCGGTGAAAAACTTTTGAGAAGATGGCTGAGTAATATTCAATAACAGATTTTTAGGGATGAAAACTAACTTAAGATTAATAGGCGGTAAAAAACTTCAAAGTCCAAATAATTCTTATACCAGACCTACAACTTTGAGAGTGAGAGAGGCCATGTTTAATATATTGAACAAAAGAGTTGAAAATAGTAACTGGTTAGATTTATTTAGTGGAACAGGTGCTATATCTTGTGAAGCCTATAATCACGGGGCAAGAAAAATAATTGCAATTGAAAAAAACAAAATAAACGCAAAAATTTGCTTAGAAAATTTCCTCTCGTTGGAGAATATAGAGAATAGGAGAAATGATATCGAAGTTATTTGTAAAGACGTTTTGAAATGGACAAAACCTGATTATGAGAGAAACTTATCATCTAGAAATATGGATTTAAACAAATTAAAATTTGATTTTGTTTATCTAGATCCTCCATACGATGTGGATTTCCATGAATTAGTTTTAAATCAATTATTTAAATCTAATCTATTAAAGAAAGATTCAACAGTAATTTGTGAACATTCTCCAGATCTATTTATTAAAAAAAGTACTTTGTGGGAAACTATAGATGTAAGAAATTATGGGCAGTCAAGATTAACATTTTTAATCAATGTCCAGCATCCCTGAACCTCTTCTGTATTGATTCCATGCACTAACGAATAATCCAAGAAGAGTTATTGGAACTAAACCTAAAACAATTCCACATAGAAGAGGCTCGATCATTTGTTTGCCTTTTTTGAATTTCTTATTCACAATTGTTACATAGAGACTATTTTTTGTGTCAACATCTTCATCAACTGCAGCAGAAAGGGACTTTAAAAGAGAATTCTTAAAAATTTTTTTTGTTTTATTTGGAGTTTTATTAATTTGTTTAGCAATATTTTTCGTAAATCATCATGAAAATAACAAATATATTATTGAAACTCTTGAGCTTAATGGCTCTGCTGAGGAGGGAGATGCTCTTTTTAAGATAAATTGTGTTGGATGTCATGGAATTACAGCAAGAGGATTAGTGGGCCCAGACTTGCACTCAATAACTCAACGTTTGAATGATAAAGAGATAATTAAACAAGTTACTGGAGGCCTGACTCCTCCTATGCCAAGTTTTGAAATTGATCCTGTAAATATGTCAAATTTATTAAAATATCTTCATAGCCTTGAATGATTTTGGGGAAAAATTTTTCTAATTTAAAGGTAATTTTAGTTGAACCAAATGGCCCTTTAAATGTAGGTAGTGTTGCTAGATTATGCAGTAATTTTGAAGTTGATGAATTAAGAATTGTTTCTCCTAAATGCGACATATTTTCTTTAGAAGCAAAAAAAATGGCTCTTAAAGGTAAAAAATTTCTTAAACATTGTAAGGTTTTTGATGATCTTCAAAAAGCAATTTTTGATTGTGATTTGGTTCTAGCCTCTTCTGGAAGGATTGATGTAAATAAAGATTCATTTTTTGTATCTTCTGAGGATATTTTTGATTGGGCTTTATCCTTCAAGAAGATAAACACTTTAGCAATTATATTTGGAAGAGAAGATAGAGGTTTAACTAACAGTGAGTTGCTTCTAGCTAATAAAACTTTTAATATTCCAACTTCTCAAGAAAATCCATCATTAAATCTTTCTCACGCTGTTTCAATAGTTCTGTATGAATTAAGTAAGTCTTCTAAAAAGAATTTACATAATGAATTAAAAGTTTTTAACTTAGCATCATCGAATGAAGTACATGATACATTTGTGGAATTAGAGGAAATGCTTTTGCGAGTTGGATATCTCTTAGAACATACCTCCAAGGCAAAAATCAGTAAATTTAAGAATTTTATTTTGAGGGCAAATACATCAATGCATGAAATAAATGTTTTAAGAGGAATTGTCCATCAAATAAACTGGTTTTTGAACAATTCAAAAAAAAATAAGTAAGTATAAATTTTATTAGTTATTATTCACTTCTTGTTTTAATTTGATAGGGATATTTACTAAAAACATTTTCTGAAGTAGCATCTATTGATTATTTGAATATTTAAGAAAACTAAAACTGTGCCTACAACAAAGAAAAGAAGAGTTTTTCCTTTTACAGCAGTAATTGGTCAAGAAGAAATGAAATTGGCTCTCTTGTTAAATGTTATTGATCCAAGAATTGGAGGAGTGATGATAATGGGTGATAGAGGGACTGGGAAGTCCACTACAATCAGAGCCTTAGCTGATTTGTTGCCTGCAATCGATGTTGTTAAAGACGATCCATATAATAGTTCATTAGTTGATCCTGATTTGCAAAGTAAAGAAGTTTTGGAGAAAATTACTCAAGGAGAGAATCTAGAGAGTATTCAAAAACAAGTACCTATGGTTGACTTGCCTTTAGGGGCTACTGAAGACAGGCTTTGTGGAACCATCGACATAGAGAAGGCTTTGAGCGAAGGTGTCAAGGCATTCGAACCAGGTCTATTAGCAAAAGCTAATAGGGGTTTACTATACGTTGATGAAGTGAATTTACTTGATGATCATTTAGTTGATGTACTTTTAGATTCGGCCGCTTCCGGATGGAATACAGTTGAAAGGGAGGGGGTATCAGTTCGACATCCTGCAAGGTTTGTCCTTATTGGTTCAGGAAATCCAGAAGAAGGTGAATTAAGGCCTCAACTATTGGATAGGTTTGGAATGAGTGTTGAAGTTAAGACAGTTAGAGATGCTGAATTAAGAGTTCAAGTAGTTGATCAAAGAACTTCTTTTGATGATAATCCTGATGAGTTTTCATTGAGTGTTGAGAAACAACAGGATGAACTTCAACAAAAAGTTATTAAAGCACAAGAAATATTAAATTCTGTTCAAATGGACGATGACTTAAGATTGAATATTTCTGCAATCTGCGGAGAACTAGATGTGGATGGTTTACGTGGAGATATTGTTACGAATCGATCAGCAAGGGCAATTGCAGCATTTGAGGGCAGAACTGAAGTGCAAGAAGATGATATAGCAAGGGTTATTTCTTGTTCTTTAAGACATAGACTTAGAAAAGATCCCTTAGAACAAGTTGATTCAGGTGAAAGAGTTATTCAAGCTTTTTGCAAAGTATTTGATTTAGATGAAAAAGAAAATCTTTCAAAATTTCAATTGTCTGCTGAAGCTTAATAACAGTGAGAATAATTGGGATTGACCCCGGATTAGCTAGAGTTGGTTATGGAATTATTGAAATAGAAAATGAAAGAAAGATATTATTAGATTGCGGAGTTATTGAGACAGGTAAAGATAAAAAAGAAGAAGATAGACTTTATGAGATATTCCAAGATCTTAATGAATTAATAAATCATTGGAACCCAACTGCAGCGGCAGTAGAAAAATTTTTCTTTTACAGATCAAGCACTACCATTAGTGTGGTGCAGGCCAGAGGCGTGATTATGATGGTATTGGCCTCTAAAAAAATTCATGTTAGTGAGTATTCACCTGCTCAGATAAAATTAACAATTGCTGGGTCTGGAAAGGCATCTAAGAAAGATATTCTTGATGCTGTTATGTATAACTTAGATCTTAACAAACCTCCAAAACCTGATGATTCAGCAGATGCATTGGCAATAGCTCTCACAAAACTTAATGAGGAAGGCTTTAACTGAAAATTTAAAATGACGATCTTTGAAAATAAGAAATTGGAGAGGGATACGTTTAGAAAACTAAGAGATGGGATATCTCTTGATCAAAGAGAAAATGTAGAAAAGAATGTAAGACTATATATTGATTCATTTGTTAAGGGATATAAAGCTATTGGTTATATAGCTATATATTGGCCTCTAAAAAATGAAGTTGATATAAGAAGTCTCAAGAAAAAATTCAATTTAGCTTTACCTAGATGTAAAGATAAAAAAGAGTTGTTATTTTATCCATGGGACGAAAAACCTCTTACCAAAGATTTTGAGGGAATACTAAGTCCAAATAACTCTTCTCCATTAAGTCATTTGCAGATAAGCATGATATTTGTACCATGTCTTTCGGTTGATAAAAATTTAACAAGATTAGGTTATGGAGGCGGTTATTTTGATAAATTAAGGAGAGATAATGATTGGGGAAATGTTCCATGTATTGGAGTATTAACTTCTAATTGCGTAAGTACGATTCCATTAACCAGAGCTGAGTGGGATATTCCTTTATCGGGCTTTATCACAGAAAAAGAAATATTTGTATAATAGAAAATTCATAAAGTGATTAATTTATAGTTTTAAAAATGGAAAATCAGGAAAAATACAATAATTTATCAAAATTAGTAGAAAAGTTGAAGAAATCAGAAGATCCAAAAAGAAAATATGAATACATTTTGTGGTTAGGCAAAAAATTAAAAGAACCAGAAAGTGAAATCCTTGTTGAAGAAAATAAAGTTAAGGGATGCGTTTCAGAAGTTTTTGTTAAGGCAACTATTAAAGCCGGTAAATTATTTTG
The DNA here is from genome assembly GCA_003212655.1 of Prochlorococcus sp. AG-436-D21. Lineage (GTDB taxonomy): Bacteria > Cyanobacteriota > Cyanobacteriia > PCC-6307 > Cyanobiaceae > Prochlorococcus_A. The sequence goes on from QCPF01000001.1 coordinate 108,655, forward strand.
GGAAGGATATTCTGATGCTCTCATAACAAAGGGTTTATTGGCCTTTCTAATAAGTGGATTAAATGAGTTAACACCAAATGAAGTTGTTGAAATAGATAAGAAATTTATAGAAGATACTGGTTTGAAATCAAGCTTAACTCCTTCTCGTTCAAATGGTTTTTTAAACATTTTACTGAAAATGCAGTCTCAAGCTAATGAATTTTTGTAGGCCTAATAATATAAAATTAAAATCAAAGTCAAAAGAAATAAAAAATGAGAAAATGCAAAATTGGGATTGTAGGTTTTGGAACTGTAGGTTCAGGGATTTATAAAATATTAAGTTCTGATGTTGATTCACATCCAATTCTAAAAGAAATAGAAATTGCAAAAATAGCAGTTAAAGATCTTAATAAAAAAAGGGATATTGAGCTAGATAATAATTTATTAACTGATGATCCATTTATATTAATTAATGACCCCTCTATAGACGTCATTGTTGAAGTAATGGGTGGGGTTGATTTAGCGAAAGATATTATTCTTCAATCATTAAAATTAGGAAAATCTGTTGTTACAGCAAATAAAGCAGTCATTGCAAGATATGGAGATGAAATATACAAAACTGCATCTAAAGAAGGACTTTATATATTGTCAGAGGCGGCAGTTTGCGGGGGGATTCCTATAGTTGAACCCTTAAAAAGATCACTAAAAAGTAACAGCATAAAAAAAATGGTTGGGATAATAAACGGCACAACAAATTTTATTCTTTCAAAGATGACAAATGAAAAAGCTGATTACAAGGAGACCTTAAAATTGGCCCAAAGCCTTGGGTATGCAGAATTTGATCCAACTGCAGATGTTGAGGGCCATGATGCAGCTGATAAGATTTCAATTCTTAGTGAACTTGCATTTGGAGGGAAAATTAAAAGAGAGGAGATTCATTCTGAGGGTATTAGTAAAATTAATCTAAAGGATATCGAATATGCCAATAAATTAGGGTTTGAAATAAAACTTTTAGCGCTCTCCGAAAGGGGACAAATTAATAGTAATGATTCACTCGCTTTAAATATTTGGGTAGGACCTTCTTTGATTCCAAAATCTCATCCATTGTCAACAGTTAAGGGAGTTAATAATGCCTTATTGATTGAGGCTGATCCTCTTGGAGAAATAATGTTATATGGTCCAGGTGCAGGGAGTGGCCCAACTGCAGCATCAGTAGTATCAGATATATTAAATCTGCATGCCGCCGCAGTAAAAAATAATAATTCAATCGATCCATTATTATCTTTTGATTTCTGGAGAAACTGCCACATAATAAGTTCTTCACAAATAAATAAAAAAAATTACCTTAGAATTATTTGTCTTGATAGTCCAGGTGTCATAGGAAAGATTGGAGATATTTTTGGAAAGAATAATGTATCAATCGAATCAATTGTTCAACTTGATGCTACTGAGGACAAAGCTGAAATTGTCGTTATTACTCATGAGGTGAATAATGGAGATTTTGAGAAATCGAAAGATGAAATAAATTCCCTAAATGAAGTCAAAATTATCGCAAGTCAATTAAGTTGTATTTAAAAAAATAGTTTGCAAATTTCTTTATAGCTTGGTAAACCGAAGAAAGTAAGTGTTTGGTTTTAGCACCTTAATGATTAAATCAAAACTATTAGATAATAATGAAAATAATAATTTAATTTTTTCTGAAAACCTTTATAAAGGTGCTTGTGTAAAAATTAAAAATAGCACTAAGACTTTTCAAGTAATTGGTTTAAATAGAGGTAAAGAAATTTGTTGGGTGAGAGAGTGGCCATTTGCTTGTAATTCTAAAAAAACATTTGCTTTAGAAATTAGTCAAATAACCTTACAAATTTTTTGCTCAAACAATTCTTCAGAATAATTAAGAACTAAGGAAATATGAAAAAAAAAATTGTTTTATCAATATTTATAATTTTAATTTCTTTTTTACAGAATTCTTGCGGCTCAAAAAGAATATCTAAGAAAATCATAGTAGCAAGTTCTGGAAAAATTGAATCTTTAGATCCAGCTAGAGCAAATACTCTTAAAGCAATTCAATTAATCAGTTCTCTTGGAGACACATTATATGAATTAAATTCTAACGGGGAATTAATACCTGAATTGGCCTCCGGGATGCCAATTATTTCAAAGAATAGACTTCAAATAACTATCAATTTAAAAAAGAATGTTTTTTTTCACGATGGAACTGCATTTAACTCAAATGCTATGAAGTTTACCTTTGATAGATTCAAAAGAATTGGAACGATGAACCATATTTTAGGAAATAAGATTAAATCAATAGAAACGCCAAGTGAATATTCAATCATAATAAATTTGAATAAACCATCAAGTTCTTTAAATGGTTTACTCACATCAGTAAATTTAACTCCAATATCTCCTACATTTTACAAACAATATTCTGATAAGTTTCTAAATGAAAAATTTGTTGGTACTGGCAAGTATTTGTTGACCAGTTTTACTAATGAAGTTCAATCAATTGATCCATATTTGAATTATTGGGGCGACAAGCCCTTAAATAACGGCGTTAATTTTGTGGGATATTCAAATTCATCCTCTCTTTTTGGAGCTTTAAGAAGTAAACAAATTGATGTGCTTTTATCAAATTCAATTGATGATAGTCAGAGAAAAAGTTTAAATGATTTAAGCAAAAATAAACAGTTTAATGAAGGTAATAGCCCTTTCAATGAATTAAGTTTTATAAGCCTCAAAACTAGTTCTTATCCCTTAAATAATCTTAATTTAAGACTGGCTTTGGCAAAAAGTCTTAATAGAAAATTGATTAGTGAGAAAGTAAGTTATGGATTAAGGAAGCCATCTAGATCAATTATTCCCCCGATATTAAAAAAAGATAATCAAGAACTGTGGCCTAAATATGATTATTTAGAAGCGAAAAGGTTATTGCAAAAAGAAAATTATTGCAATGGAAATATTCTAAAAATACCCCTTACTTATAGATCGAACGTACCAGCTGACAAGCTTATTGCTCTGACATGGCAAGAAGAAATTAAAAATTCTTTGAAAGATTGTATTGATATTGAACTAAATGGGGTTGAATCTACAACAGTTTATAAGAATCTAAGTTTAGGCATTTATACGGCAGTTATTCTCGATTGGACTGGGGCTTATTCAGATCCAGAGGCTTATCTCACCCCTCTTTTGAGTTGTAATGAAATATTTGATGGCATATGTAAAAAGGGAGAATCAGTTTATAGCGGCAGCTTTTGGGCATCTAATAAAGTTGAAAGTTTATTTCTTGAGAGTGAAAAAATAAGTGGAATTAAAAGATTAGAAAAACTTGTTGAAATTGAGAAAATAGCAGCAAATTCAATCCCTTATATTCCTATTTGGATATCTTCTCAAAAAGCATGGTCTCAAAACAATATATCAAAACCTATTTTTAATGGTGCAGGAATAATTTCATTGAGTGATCTAGAGTTAATTGATGAGTAGAAATTTAAATAAATTACTAAATTATTCCTTATTAAAAATTTCATTAATACCGATAATGCTATGGATAATTTCTTCATTAGTATTTATTTTATTGAGAATTGCTCCCGGCGATCCCGTCGATGCCATACTTGGATCTGGAGCAGATGAGGTTTCAAGGGAATTTCTAAGAAATAAATTGGGGCTAAATGAACCTTTAATAAGTCAATATTTTGCATATATTAAAAATATATTGCACTTAGATTTTGGCCAATCTCTTAGTACCCAGGAGCCAGTCCTCAATATTATTATTAAGTCATTGCCTGCAAGTCTTGAGCTTGGATTCTTTTCAATATTAAGTGCCACACTAATAGGCTTCCCATTGGGATTAATTGGCTTAAGAAATAAAGGTAAAAAGACTGATTATATTGCGAGAATACTAGGAATTGCTACATATGCGATCCCTCCTTTTTGGGGTGCAATGTTAGCGCAATTATTATTTTCTGTAATCTTTAATATTTCCCCAATTGGAGGTAGATTTCCAATATTTCAGCAACAACCACAAATTACAGGTTTTCTGGTTTTAGATAGTATTCTTTCAAATAATATTATTGCTTTGAAAGATAGTCTTTATCATCTCGCACTTCCTTCGATTACCCTTGGCTTTTTATTAAGTGGTATATTCAGCCGCTCATTAAGAGTAAATTTGGATAAGACATTAAAAAGTGATTATGTAAATGCTGCTATATGCAGAGGAATATCAAGGAAAAAAATATTTTTAAATCATGCATTGCCTAATGCCCTATTGCCAATTGTCACTATTTCTGGCTTGACTATGGCCTCATTAGCAGGAGGTACATTATTGTTCGAGGTTACTTTTTCATGGCCAGGTATTGCTTTAAGATTACATGAAGCTATTTCTCAAAGAGACTATACCTTGGTTCAAGGAATTGTAATTTTTACCTCTATGCTTATAGTCTCTTTAAATCTCTTCGTGGATATTTTAATCGCATATTTAGATCCACGAATAGAGTACTAATTTTTGGAAATTTCTTTTATTGTTTCAAGATCTAAAAGATGGAAATCAAGTCCTAATTCTCTTTGGTTTTTAATCACATTAGGGATCTTTTGGTCTTTAATATTTTTTAAAAATTCAACAATGAATTTAGTAGATAAGTCTTGTACTAATATTGGCTCTGAACCAATAAAAGTTTCATTTATTTTGAAGACGTCATTATTTTCTTTATAGCTTTTATTAATTCTTATTGGAGAGAAATGACTTGCCCCTTCAATAATTAGAAATCTATTTGATGGATTATTTAAAGCAGAAAAAACTCTAAATTGTTCATTCATTAATGGTGTAATAAGGTCATAAGTACCACCTATTAGAAGAGTTGGTGTTTTAATGCCTGTACTATTTTCTTTTGGCCATATTAAACTGCCAAATGAATTAAAACCTATAATCGCACTGGCCTTATTAGAGTTATTTTTCTTAGGGAATGGTATTTCGCTCAACTGACATTGAAGTAATTTAGATAAATTTGTTACCGCAAAGTCTTTTAATGCCGAATCACATTTTTCCTCAAGTTGATCAATAGGTTTATTGCCTTCATATAAAAGTGATATTAAAGCACCAAGTGAATGCCCCATTAAAATATAAGAATCATTAGGTAAACCAAATTCTCCATTTTCATGAGCTTTTAATACAGCATCTAAATCTTTAATTCTATATAAGAAAAAGTCTGCACTTCCTGGGATTGTGTCCTTACCTTCGAGTACTTCTATAAATGAATCCAAATTACTTCCTCTATGATCTATGAATAATATTGGCCAACCTCTTTTAGCCAATTCGTTGCCTATCCATTTGAAATTATTAATTTCGCCCCCAAGTCCTGGCATAAAAATTATCAGTTCTTTATCTTCATAAGTTTTATTACTTTTCCATATTTCAATTTCAAAAGGTTTCACTCGGTGAGGAGCATAAATTTTTTTATCAATTTTTATTAGCTCTTTAGTTGATTTTTTTTCAGTATTTTTGTAGGGATTTTGGTTAGTCTTTTCAAGTTTATTTAATTTCGATAAAAGTTCTTGTTGCATTGTTAATTCATTTTTCCAAGATGAAATTATTAATAATAAATTATCAATATCAAGTGAAATTTCTTCTGATGGTAATGCCTTTATGATTTCTAAAGTTGAAACTTCTTTTTTTTGATCTAATAAATTTTCTATGGTGTTATAAATTTCTGTTCCATTATTATCATTTGGAACTTTAATGCTTTTGCTTAATTCTGTAAGAATTTTACGCCCTATCCAACTTCTTAATATTTCTCTATTTAATCCCTCTTCCTTGAAAACTGGAAACTCTAAAAATTTTGATAATTCAAAAACTCTTATAAATCCATTTTTTTTTAACCAATCTATAAATTCTGTTGAATCATCTTTGTATTTTTCTAATTTTGATAATTGTTCTATAGTAAGAGGAATTTCCATCTCTTCAAACTTGATATTTATCTTTTCAGCAGCCTTTAAACCATTATTAAAAAATAAACCACAAAAACTAAAAAAAATTATAAAAATGTATTTCACTAGTGATTAGTCCAAATAGTTTACAAATTAGCAAAAATTGGTGGATTCAATTTCCTTATCATTTGAGGTTAATAACCAAGATAAGATTTTTCGCTGCATTTGGAGCAGGAGGTGTTATTTATTTAACATCACTTATTTTTAATAACCTAGGATTATCGGCGACAGATATTGGCCTGGGATTTACCATTTCAGCAATAATTGGAACAGTAACAAGACTTTTTACAGGTAATTATCTTAATAAAACGGGAAAAATACAATTTCCGATAGTTACTTCTTCAATACTAAGTATTGCCGCTAGCTTTTGCCTCATTTTTTCAAGAGATACTTTTTTGTACATAATTGGACAATCACTTGTTGGTGCTGCTGCAGGAATATATTGGCCTGCTGCAGAGTTTGGGGTGCCCTATTTTTGTCATCCTATTGAAACACGTAAAGCTTATGCCCTTGTTAGAAGTTCGGAAGCTTTAGGAATATTTCTAGGGGTATTCTTAGGGGGTTATATGACGAATTTTTTGTATTCCAAATCAATATTTATAAATGATATATTTTGCATGTTAGTTATCTCGTATTTAATATCCAGAAATAGTTCTTCTATAAAAAGAAACTTAGAAAATTTTCAAAAAAAATTAGTAGATCCAATTAATCAGGGACAATTGAAATGGAATAAAAATTCAACAATAATAATTTTATCTATTTTATTGATAACTACCTCTTTAGCCTTGATACAAGTAACTTTGCCTCTGGATCTTGTTAAAGGTGGAATATATCGTAGTGCATTAAGCAAAGAAATTATTAGTCTTATAATTTCTATTCAGTTAATTTTATTGTTGTTTTTACAATGGCCTGTCGGTTCTTGGATATCTAAGAAAGAAAGATTATTTGGCTTGAAATTTAGTTTAATAAATTTCACTTTCGCTTCATTTTTATTATTTATTTCTAGTTATTTAAATATCCCAGCGTTTTATTTAATTTCTTTGGCATTGATTTTAGTAAGTTTAGGGACTGCTTCATTTCTTCCAACATCAACAGATGTCGTTTTCAGGATAGCTCCTTCAAATAAAAAAGGTTTTGCACTCGCTCTATTATCACAATGTTTTGCTATGGGTTATTTTTTTGGACCATTTATTTCAGGACGTATATTAGATCTATTTGGTTATGCTTCAATAATCTGGCTTTCAATTTCTTGTTGTTGCTTTATTGCCTTTACAATTCTTTTTAAGAGATTATTTTAATTAATCTTTTCTAATTCAATAATTCTTCTCTCTCTTAGAAATAAGAAAAAAGGTGCAGAGAATGCGAAGGCTATAAGAAAAGTTCCAATGTATACAACCCACATATTCTTCATGTTTAGTTTTTTTGATTCATTTACTATCCATATAAAAATAGCGCTTGCACCTACTAATAAGTCTCTAGAAATTGACTGAGCTGCAGGGTTTGCATTTGCTAGAGAAATGAAGTTATTTATATCAAAGCTGTTTCCATATTCCCTAGCAAATTCGAAATTTGCCATCATTGGCAGGACAGCACCCAAAATTGATAGCAAAAGGTAAAGATAAGATAGTATCTGTTTATTATCTTTTAAAATGTTAAATGAATTCACTTGTATAAAATATTTCTTTTAATAATAGTATTTAAAAGCTTATGGTTGTTGAAAAGAATGATAATGTTGAAGACTATAAATTTAAAAAAGGAAAATTAAATTTTGCTGTTGTTGGTCATGTTGAGTGGATAAATTTCTTAAAGGTCGATCAATTACCAAAACCAGGCGTCATTTCTCATTCTGAAAAATCACTTGAGTATCCAGCTGGTGGTGGCTCTATTATCGCGAAAATACTTTCTGATTTAACTTCAAACCAAATTCATTTTTTTACGTCATTAGGTAATGATGAATATGGTGATAAGTGTTTCAATATTCTCTCAAATATGGGAATTAAGATGCATGTAGCTTGGCGTGATAAACCAACTAGAAGAGGATTTAGTTTAATTGACTCTCAAGGTGAAAGAGCAATAACAGTTATTGGTGAAAGGTTAGCTCCAACTCATAAAGACAAGTTGGAATGGAATATTTTAAAAAAAATGGACGGAATTTTTATTACGGCATCTGATTCAGAGATTTTTAAAATGGCAAGATCAGCTTCAATACTGTGTACGACACCAAGGGTAGGATTAAATACAATTAATAATTCAAATGTTCTTTTAGATGGATTAATAGGCAGTAATCTTGATCCCGGAGAAGTTTTTTCTTTTTCTGAATTATCGTTAAAACCCAAATATACTATTAAAACTGAGGGAGAGAAGGGAGGCATAATATTCCCAGGAGGAAGATATAAGGCTCTTAAAAACAAAAAATTAAAGGTTGATTCTTATGGATGTGGCGATTCATTTGCAGCTGGGATTCTTTATGGAATGGCATCTAAATGGGATATAGATAAAAGTTTAAATCTTGCTAAAGTAATGGGAAGAGACGCAAGTGAATTTTTCGGCCCATATGCAAATAGTGATGAAAAATAATTGAATTAAGACTTATATGAGCAATCTAGATAATAAAAATAAAAATCTACTTGTAGAAAACATTATTGTTTTCTTTTTATTTACTGTTTTTTTAGTTTTTAATTCTTTAAAAACTTTATCTAAAATTTTTACCTATGGAATCATAAAAAAAGAAATATTAACTACTAAAAGTAACTTAGGCGTGGATATAAAAATAAAAATTAAGTAATGAATATATTTTTAGTTTTTCTAATTTTAGGAGTTATTTTTTTGGTCTTAAAAAAAATTAATTCTAAAAAAACAAAGAACTTAAAATTAGATAAATTTAAAAATAAATTACAGAGCACGCAAACAAATATTGACAGGATTTTTTTAAGAGAGGAAGAAAAAACCTTTTCAAATCCTAATATAAATATTTATATTGGTGTTTATGACAACGAAGAAAATATAAATAGAAAATCCAATATACACAGAGCAAGACTTTCAAAATTTAAGAAATCCAAATTAAATGGTGAAATGATATTTCAAGATGATGAACAAAGGATTTATAAATTTAATAATGGAAAAAAAGTTTACTTATGATTAATGTTCTAACTACACTCAAGACTTTCTCTGGTTGAAACGCCTGTTGTTGGATTGATTCCATCAGCAATTTCACAAAGATTTCTTTGATCTTCGCTGTCAAGAATAGCGTAAGAAAAATCTGCTCCTTCTATTTGAGCTCCTGCAAAACTGCTACCTGAAGCGATCATATTTATTAAAACAGCATTTCTAAGATCTGTTTTTTGGAAATTAACTCGATCAGAAAGAGTATCGGTCAGGTCGATTCCATTTAAATTAGAACCTTTTAAATCAGATAGGGTTAAGGTTGTCCCATGTAAATCAACGTCACTAAAATCTGCATCTCTTGCTACTGCTCCAGCTATAGATGACAAATGAAGATCCTCTCCATGGAAATCAAATCCTGTAATATTAGATCTTACATAACTTGGAACTTCATCTCCCTCGCCCTTAACAGCTACATTTGCCCCAGCAAAAACTGGAGAGGATAAAACTAAGAAAGAAAAAGTTATGCACAAAAGATATTTTAAAAATCTGAAAAATTTCATACTAGAGAATTCGAATATTGTTATTTTATAACAATTAGATAATTTTTTAAATCGATGAATAAATTTAGAATCCCTTTTTAAGATTATTTAACACTATAAATTTTAAATCTAGGCTCTAGATTAGTTATACAATCTAGAAGTTTTTTATTATCTTTGCTATTGGTAACTTTGAATTCAGATTCGACCGTACCATCTTTATCTCTAATGGCTTGATTTAAAACTATGGAACCGTTTTCGTCAGATACCGATCTATGAAAAGTTCCTCTAGGTATCCTTAAAATATATCCGCAAGATTCTAATCTAACTTTATAAAAAGGATAATCCCAACCAAAATTTACAAGAAAAAATGTTCTACCCCCAGAGATAGCTAATAGATTATCTTCTTGATTGTGATGTATGTAAAATTGCCAATTATTAAAATCTTCATCATTTGGAGGACTAACTGCAGGACCACTGTGAATAACTAGATCTCTATAATTTGATTCATTAACACTAATATCAAAAAATCTTACATCTTTTGTATCGCGAAATTTTTCATAACTTATCAATTCAAACATTTTTGATTTATTTGATTTGATAACTGGAATTTCTAAACTTGAGTTCAATTTACTTTAAAGATTAAACAAATGAAAACAGATATATACATCTAAGAACGTATCAATTAACACTAAAAAAGAAACATATTATTATATATATTTTTCGTCATTTAAAAGATTAAAAATTTTGCGTTTATTTAATTTCAAGAGGTTTGATTTCCCACGATAAAGTATTTTCTAAATTATTTTTTCCTATAAAGTTTCCTGTGATTACAGAGGTTAAATTAGATTTTGAAGAGGATACCAATGTTAAATATCTATCATCTATTAATCCTTTTCCGCTTGGATCAAAACCTCTCCAACCAGCACCTGGAATATATAATTCAGCCCAAGCGTGTAAATCCAACTCAGAGGGTAAGGGATCTTCAAAATGATAACCACTTACAAACCTACTTGGGATACCTATAGACCTGCAAGCTTCAACCATTAGCATTGCTAAATCTCTGCATGAACCTATACGTTCTCTAAGCGTTCTGCTAGCCGGCCATGCTGGACCAGTATGTCTTTTGGTATATTTAACCCGATCTTGAATAATTTCTATGAGTTGGTATGTAAACGATAATGCGTTATTAATGCTTCCTGCTAAGGCTTCTTGGGCAAGTTCTACTGCAGACGGATCGTGTTGTCCATTTGGCATCCATCCCTCTAATGCTCCCTGTAAATCTCTGTTAATAATGCTTCTACAAAAAGGTAATGTTAAATCTCTATTTTTAACTCCATCAATAATGTTTGGATGTTTAATAGTTTCAACTTCGCTTATTGATTCAATTGTTAAATTATCTGTTAATCCATTAAATCTGATTCTATTAATCTCTTCTCCGCTGGCAGCAAGTAATGGATAAATAATTTCTGGTTCTGGAGTTATTTTTAATTCAAAATTCTTTAGCTTTTGGAATCCATTTGACCTTGGCTTTATACATAATCTATGCTCGCCTAATTGAACAGGTTCTTCGTATTTATATTCAAGTTTGTGAATGTATTTAATTCTCATTAATAAACTTATTAATTAATAAAATATTTTTCTTGAATGAGATCATTTAATTTGTTTAAATCTATTTGCAATGAATCGATTGCCTCATGTAAACCATTATTGATTATATCTTCAATTCTGATATAACTCCACTTTGCTTTAAGCAAACCTCTCATGCATTCTAATTCTGAAGGATTTTCAGTAGATGGTGAGGTATCTATCGTTTTAAGTGTATTGCTTATCCCATCAAGACAGTATCTTACTGATCTAGGGAAAATTGGATCAAGTAAAAGAAATCTCGCAACTGAATTAGGCTTTATAGAATTTTGCACTGCTTTCCTAAACATTTGATAAGCTCCAGCTGAACGTAAAAGTGCTATCCATTGCAGCTCATCAAGAACTCCTCCAAGTTCATCTAAGCTGGGTAGGAGTAAATAATATTTAACATCTAAAATTCTTGATGTTTTGTCAGCTCTTTCAATTAATCTTCCAAGAATGCTAAATCTCCAGGCAAGATCTTTGCTTAGAGTCGCATCTGTAATTCCATAAAAAAGCTGACATTCCCTCCTTATTTCACTTAATTGTTCTTGTCTTGGTTTATTCCATATTGCCTCTCCTTCTTGCATATTCCAATATAAAATATTAATCTGTTCCCACATTTCTGTGGTCATAACATCTCTGATTTGTCTTGCATTTTCTCTTGCCATTTGAATGCAAGAAATTATACTATTTGGGTTTAAACGATCTCTTATTAAAAAATTAATAACGTCATCTGGTTTTTTCTCTGGGAATCTCTTATCAAAAGATTCTCTGTCACTCGAAGCATCAATTAGAGGGAGCCAAGGTTCGGCACTTCCTGGTGGACAATCTAATGACATAGCTTCGCTTACTTCCACGAAAC
>QCPF01000002.1 GCA_003212655.1 Prochlorococcus sp. AG-436-D21
GCTTATAGACAATTACTTATTAGACAAAAGATTTATTAGAGAGCTTGAAGATGATAAAGAATATATTGCTGCTTAATTAGATAAAGTACCTATTTTTTCCTATTTATTTAAAGGTTATTCTTTTGAGCAAATAACAGGATTAAAACAATGATGAAACTTGCAATCATTTTTTTACCAATTTTATTTGCAGTTATTTGGGCTGCTTTTATAGGGTTAAGAATTAATAAAGTAGAAACTAGAGATGGAAAAAGAAAATTAATTAATTACTAATTGATTGACAGTAGTTCTAAAATTAGAAAAATAGGTTACTCTTTTTTTTATGCCACCAAACAAAGAGAGTAAAAAATATGGAATTTGGGCTTGGGTAGGAGCTATATATGGACCGATTGTTTTTTGGATTCTTTTTGTAAATCTCCCAAAAGTTGAATGGAAATACGTTTTTGAATCTAATCAAACAAGAGTTGCTCGTCACCATCAAAAAGCAAAAGAAATTGGATTACCAGGAATACCATATTGGAAAAATACGGGAACAGGAGCAGTACTTTATATAAATGAAGAGGGCATAGCATACGCAATGTGCGGTCCTGATTTCTTTTGTTCAGAGAAATTAAATGCAAAAAAAGGTATACATTATTTACCTGTTGCAGGAGGTGCTAAAAGGATTAAAAGCAATGTCATATTTGCTTTAAATAGCTATTGGTGCGATAGCTACGATATTAATAATTCAGGCAAATGTAGATCAGGTGGTTGGGTAAATGGTTCAGAAAGATAAGTTCCAATCAAAAAACTCATTTCAGAAATTAATACTTGCTTTATTGATAATTTGTACTGTACCCCTTCCATCAAGATCAGAAATTAAAATACCTACTAGAAAGGACTGTTCATTAATAAAAAAGAATCAAAATTATGATTACTACGACAGGCAGGAAGCACATGATTTTGGAAGAAAGATTCAAGCTCTCATAGCAAAAAAGGATCTTCAAGGGATTTATAAGAATGTATTGATTGATGAACTTGAAAATGGTCCAAGAAGAGAATTCATAAAAAATAAAAGTTTTGATGAAATCTTCCCTAAAGCATGGGTGAATAAAGTAATTACTACTGAAATAGATTGTGATTCCATTGGATGGAGAGGATTCATGATTTCTAATGGTCTTATTTGGTTTGACAGAATGGGAAGTGGTAAATGGACAATTAAATCAATCAACGGAGTAAATCAAGAAGATTTTGATAATAAAGATTTTATTGGTTGGGAAACAAATAAAGGCATTATTCCTCCAACATGTTTTCCTACATTTGGTTATTTTGAGAAACCAAAAATTGATTTATTTACCCAAGAATTTAGAATTCAAAATAAAACCAGATTTGAATATCGTCCAGGAGAATACATAGGGAAAACTATTCCATTGGGTTATAAAATTAACTCAAATATATCTAAAAATAGTGTTTACTCTGTTACTACAAATTTAAATAAGTGTTTTAAATGGAACTCAGAAAATGGTTTTGTAAAAAATGAAAAAAGAAAGAATAAATTAGTTTTGGTTGGAAATATTATTTATCAAAAAAATAATAAAAAAGGTAATGAGAATTATGATCGCTATAAAGCACATTATGAAGTAATTAAAAAAGTAGATTCATCAAAATGTAACCAACTAGCAAAAGAACTTTCTCGATGTATTGATTCTTATTTAATTAAGATTGGTTATCACTCAGGTGGAACTATTGGATGGTTAGGTAAATATTATATTTTTGGCATTTTTAAAGGTGAAGATAGTAATGAATATTTGGTTCCTTTAAAGGTATTTAATAAAATTAATTCAGCACTAAATGAACTTACTTAAGAAATATAAATTTCCTTAAATCAAAATATAATTTAAATTTTTTATCTTAAAAATAATTTTGGGTTTATTATCACTTAAATAACAGAGGGATTATCAATCCAAACAATGAGTTTTGTTGATCAAAATAATTTCATAAAGATAGTTAACGAACTACAAGAAGAAGCTGTCAGAAATAGATTAATAATGTCTGAACTTGCAGGAATGGAAAAATATGTTTCCGAGACATATGTTTCAAGAGTTTTTTATGAAATCATTCAAAATGCTGATGATTGTAATTCAACAAAATTTCATGCATTTTATGAAAATAAAAATCTATACATTTTTAATAATGGAAGAAAGTTTTCTGAGGAAGACTTTCAAGCACTATGCAGAAGTGCAAAATCTTATAAAAAAAGAGGCGAACAAATTGGCTATAGAGGTATTGGTTTTAAATCAGTCGAAGGTGTGTCCCAAAAAGTAAGTTTATTAAGTGGTGATTTAGAAGTTTTTTTTAGTAGAGAAAAAACACAAGAATTATTTGATATTCCTTCAGAAGTTCCTTTACTTAGAGTCCCCCATAAAGGCGCTATTAATGACGAATACTCTTTTAGAGCTAGAAGTTACATGAAAGAGAAGGGATTAAATACTTGTTTTATTCTTCATAATATTCAAGAAGAAAAAGTACTAAATGATATGAGAGGTATGAATCTAGAATGCATGATATTTCTAAAGAGTCTTGAAGAAACAAACTTAAAAATAGATGAGGAATCTCTAAGTATCAAAATCGAAAATAAAAGTCCGATTCAATTTTTAAATGATGAAATAAGGTTTTTCGATAGAAAAATTAAGCAAAAAATTAATTTCTTAAATTTAAAAACATTTACAAGTGATATTTCTAATATCAAAGATAAAGGAGAAATCGAAGAGCAAGAAATAAGAGTATGGAAGTACAAGAATATTGATATTGCAACCAATATTGAAGAGAAGAAAATAATAAGGTTGGCTAAAAATGACGCTTATACTCATGCATTTCTCCCAATGCTCACCACAACTGGCGTTGGAGCCAGAATTAATGGAGATTTCAGTACAGATCCTTCAAGATCAAGATTAAGTCCTGATGAAAATACTAAAGATAAAATTGATTCATTAATAGATTTGATGTTGGTCCTATTAAAACGACTTGATCAAGAATTAATAACTAAAGATGAAAAAGATTTACTAGAAATTTTAATTCCCTATAAAAAATCTCAAAATTTCAGCATCTCGCCCTCGTATATCTCGAACAAAATTAAAGAAAAAATTTTCATTGAAAGTAATATCGATATGCAAAATTTCTTACTTAAACCTAATTGGGCAAATATAGATGACTATAAAAAAATGGCAGCTCACTCTAATAAAAAATTTCTAATTTTTGATCAAGTTAGTGACGTTGATTATTATGAATTTTTTAATAACCTAGGTGCAGAACAACCAAATTTAAAATCGATATTATTAATTCTTTCAGATTTAGAAATATCAGAAGTAGGGCTTTATGCATTTGTAGAAAGTATCTTAAAAAAATATTTGGGAACATTTAATGTAATTAGTTCTAAAGGCGAAAATAAGGACCTTGCAAAACAGTCAAAGATATTTATCTGCAACGATGGCATTCCAAGAAGTGGGAAAGAATTATCAGATTCGGATTCAGATTTAACTGTTGATTATATGTATTTAAATCATATATTTAATATTGCAGGTAATTCTTTTAAATCAATTGAATTTTGCGAACTTTGTGGTTTACCACCAAAGCTAATACCACTGAATTTTATAACTCCGTTTTTAAGTATTATAAGATCAATAAACCGTCCATTTTATAGAGAGATCCTCCAAATTAATGGTTTAGAAAAACAAGTAGAAGCTAAGCGAATTACAAATAATATCCTAAAAGAAAACCTCAATAATCTAAATTACATAACTAAAGCAAATATCGTTAAAAAAGAAAGGAAAGAAGTTCAGAATAATTCTAGTAAATCTTTATCCAAATTTAATATGGCAGAGATTTTGTTAAAAGATAAAGTTAGTGAGATTCAAACTGTCTCTGGAGTAAAAGGATATGATCTTAAAGGTAAGGATGAATATGGTAAAGATATTTTCGTTGTTATTAAGACAATTGATCATGTTGGGGAAGATATTCCTATAAAAAATATAGAACTTACCGTAGCAAAAAATGCCGGTTATTCTTATTGGGTAGTGATTTTTCTTAAGTCATATTCTGGATCTCATACCCATTTTTCTGTTATACCTAATTTCTATAGTTTCCTAGGTGAGAACATTAAAAGTAAGCCCACTGCATTTAGTTTATGCTGTACAGAATATCAACAAAAAGTTCCTTTTTCAAAAATAATTGATCACCTTCTTAATGAAGTTAAAAATTAAATTTTGTACGTAAATTTCCTATGGGAAGAATTAAAATAAAAGATTTTTTGATTAAAAAATACAAATGAGACACTTATTACTCCCATTATTAGCTGCTCTTGCATTACCAGCATGTGCAACTGAAGTCGTATATAAAACTCCTGAGCTCGCTTGGAATGAATGCAGGAGTTGGATGAAGGAAGGAGGTAGGTTTTATATCCGAGAAAAAAAATGGCTACAACATGGTTACTAAGTGGTTGCCTAGAAGATTCTGCTTATACGACGAAGACAAGATGGAAATGGTTAGTCAAGAACTAATTCAAATAAAAAAAGGAGACAAATTCTTATCTGAGAATTTTCCTGATATAGGGAAAGGTATTGCTACTCCTGTTACTCTAAAAACTTATAAATATCAAAAACCTATTCCATAATGAATATGAAACGCTTACTACTTACATCGCTATAAATTTCGAAAAAATACAATAAATCTCTCTTGGGGTTTACATATACGCGCGGCAAGGAGATAACCCCATGCCACCCATTACTTTCCTAAATAGGAACTTTAATGGATAATGAATTTATATCTGAACGAGTTATTCTAACTTCATTCGAACCTGAAATTTTCGCCGAGATCACATGGTACAACAGGAACCTAGCTACTGGCTAATGAAAAGTGAGCCTGATGCTTACAGTATAGATACTCTAAAAAATGACGGGGTAACTTTATGGGATGGAATAAGAAATTATCAGGCTCGAAATTTTATGAGAAAAATGAATAAAGGAGATAAAGTTTTTTTCTATCATTCGAATTGTAAACCCCCTGGTATTGTAGGACTTATGGAGGTAATAGATCTAAATATTGTTGATCCTACTCAATTTGATAAAGATTCAAAATATTTTGATCCAAAATCAAAACCTGATAATCCTAGATGGGATTGTGTAAAAGTAAAATATAAATCAAAGTCAGATAAGATTTTAAGTTTACCTGAATTAAAAATTTTATTTAATGAAGATGAGTTATTAGTTGTAAAAAAAGGGAACAGGTTATCTATATTACCTGTTAGAAAAGATATTGCAAAAATACTATTAGAAAAAATATAAAAAATTTTTAGTCCTTAAAATTCATCGAAAACATATTACCAATATAGAGTCTAGTTAGATCCCTATTTTGAAATCCTTTTTGCATCAAAAATCCTGCAATAGCAGCCTGTAGTATTCTGTATTGATCCCAGTTAGGATGCTCCTCAACAAATTCTTTCATAGCCTTTTGAAGATTTTCTTGAAGTTCACATTTGAAACTTATTACTTCATCTTTCTTATTTAAAACTTTTGAATTTTCTTCGTAATTTAACTCTTGCATATTTAAAAAAACTTGTTGAAATTTAGTTCTACAAAATGTAGTTTTCTCCAAAATTATTAATTCGTCAACAAGCATTATTAGGAATCAGTCTCAGGTGATAGAATAATGAGAATTGAGTCATAATAAGGGATTTCATGGGAATTAATTTTGTAAAATTAATTCTTGCTGAAATATAAAGATTTATATAAAATCATTAGTTTTCCACATACTTTAGATCTGTATATATTTTTTTTAAAAAATGCTGTGGAAAAGTTGTGAAAAAATTTTTTTTTAAGGGGGAAATATTTTCTAAAATTTCCAATTTTATTTATCTTTTAATCCATTGATTCCCACATGTTTTTTATTTCATAAAATAAATTTTGTGCAATTGGTATCGGCCAATACATTTCGAAGGATCTAGTTTGTTCTTGACTTTCAAAAACGAACCTTAAACTCCATTCATTCTTTTTCCCTTCTAACTGAATATACCAAGGTAGTTGTTCTAATTCTAAAGTAATATATTCTTCATCCATTAGTTCATCCTTCATAACTAATAGTTGTTCATTAATCCTTAAAAGTAGAAGGTAAAGTGAATAGAATTCACTTTTTTGTAACTCTATTGACCAATTACCAACACCAATCAAAAAGCAAAATTTCCCTTTTTTAGAATCTCTAAGTAATCTCCATTCTTTTTGGTCTTTTACCAAAATTAGCCTGGAATTAAATCTGGTTGATCTTGTTCATCGCTTAATTCAATGATTGACCTTTGAACGGGTTTAATAGCTGACTCCTCTAAAAGGCCATCAAAATCATCAAAACGTCTTTGTTTAGCTCTGAATGCAATTTTCACTGTAGTTAAATATCTATTAGTTGATTTTCTTATCAAGCTCTCACCTCTCTTAGCAAGATCATTAGAATCTATTCCTGAATTATTTGATATGTTCATAAAAAAAATTTTTATTATAAAATATATCTTACAGTTTATTCGACCGTTTCAAAACATAAATTACAAAAAGAACTTAATTGATTCAAATAACTCTATATGAAAGAAAGTTTATCTGGAACACTCGCTATTGATTTAGGTAATACTAATACTGTAATAGCTTTTCAAGATCAAAAAGATATAAATTCTACTTTAGTTGAAATACCAAATATTACATCATCTCCAGGAGTTATTCCTACAGCAGTTTGGTTCGAGGAACCTTCAAAGATTCCTAAAATTGGTATTAGTGCCCTGAAGATGAGGGATAACTCAAATTCTGATTTATTTTTTCATTCAAACTTTAAAAGATTAATTGGAAATTCTATTGAAAAAATTAACCAAAAAAATATTTTAAACCCCAATGAATGCGGCGAAAAGTTTTTTCAAAGTTTGTGGGCAAACATTCCTCCCAAGTATGAGATCAAAAGACTTGTTTTAACGGCTCCAATAGATACATATAAGGGTTACCGAGAATGGTTAGTCAATCTTTGCGAGGATATATCTGTAGATGAAATAGCCCTTGTTGATGAGCCTACTGCGGCAAGCTTAGGAATAAATGTACCATTTGGCTCAAAAATTATGACATTAGATATTGGAGGAAGTACAGTCGATATGAATATAGTCAAGATAGAAGGTGGAGAAGGAAAATCTGGTCCAATTGCTGAACTATTAAAATTTAAAGGTATTGATGTAAGCTCAATTTCAAAACAAAAGATAAGATGTGCAGAAATAATTGGAAAAACAGGCTCAAAAATTGGTGGAAAAGATTTTGATCAATGGATAGTTAATTATTTTATTCCTGGTAATAATTATGTTTCTAATCTTTTAAAGGCAGAAGAATTAAAATGTAAGCTCAGCTCATCTTCAATCAAATATGAATATAAATATCCAATAAAATTATTTACTGAACAAAATCAAGAAAAAGAATTTTACCTAAGTAAAGAAATATTTGAGAAAATACTCATTGAAAATAATCTTCTGAATCACCTTAATTCTTTACTCAAAGATTTATTAAATCAAGCAAGAGGCAAATTTTGCACGGTCGACGACTTAAATTCAATTGTTTTGGTTGGTGGAGGAACTCAAATACCATTGATTAAAGAATGGATAACAAAAAAAATTTCAAAGATTCAAATAAAGTCGCCACCTCCCATCGAATCAATAGCTTTGGGTGCATTAGCAATGACCCCTGGGGTAAAAATTAAAGACATATTAAATAAAGGATTATCTATAAGATTATTTAATAAAAGAGAACAAAAACACTTTTGGCATCCTATTTTTTGTAGAGGGCAAACATGGCCGACAGAAAACCCATTTAAACTAATCCTTCAAGCCAGTAATGAGAAGCAGAAAATATTCGAAATAATAATTGGAGAGACACAAAAAGAAAGATCATATGATGTTATTTTTGAAAATGGATTACCAAAGTTATCAGAGGTTCAAAATGAAGAAGAAATTATAAAATGGAAAAAAAACCCACTCAAAATAGTACTAGAAAATGAATCAAATATTGGAGAAGACAACTTAAAACTTTTTTTTAAAATTACGAAAAGTGCTGATTTATTAGTTAAGTGTTTTGATATTAAAGATAAATTTTTAGGAGAGTATAATTTAGGAAATATTTTCTGAAAGCAAACTATTCAAGAAAAACTCCTTCCTCATTATCAACATTCTTTAAACGTAAACTAATACTTTCAATTTTACTAGTTGGCACTTTTTTACCACAAAAATCTGGTTGAATAGGCAATTCTCTATGACCTCTATCTACCATTACTAATAGCATCACTCTTTGCGGTCTGCCCCATGAATATAAAGCATCCATTGCGGCTCTAATTGTTCTACCTGTAAAAATTACATCATCTATTAAAAGAATTTCTTGTTTCTCGATTGGGGTTGGAATATCTGCAGCTTGTATTAGGCGAGTTCCAACTCTACTTTGATCATCTCTATAAAAAGTTGGATCAATTGTTCCTTTTTTAACTCTTAAACCTGTCCTACAGAATAATTCCTTTTCTAGTACTTCGGTCAGCTCAATTCCTCTAGTCGGAATACCAACCAATAGAAGGTTATCCAGTTTTTTGACTTTTTCAATAATTTCGGAAGTTAAACGGGAAATAGTATTTCTAAGCTCAACTTCATTAAGTATTACGATCTTTTTTGTTTTCTCGGACATGATTTATCAATAAATAAAGTCTTTTACTATTTTCATAAATTAGCAAAAGCTAACTATGTTAAATATAAATTGTTAAAGAGTAACGTTTGAAGCTAAATTTAAGGTTGGATCAGTTAAAAATGAATTTGATCTAAGTATGACAAAGATTAGCAGCAAAAATATAACAAGATTAAGTGTTCCTCAGAGCCCTGTAGTTCTCGCAATACTAGATGGATGGGGATATCGGAAGGAAAAATCAAATAATGCTATAAGTAATGCCAGCACACCAATTATGGATTCATTGTGGCATGCTTATCCCCACACCTTAATAAGTGCCAGTGGATCTGATGTAGGCCTCCCGGATGGTCAAATGGGCAATTCAGAGGTAGGGCATCTTACAATTGGTTCGGGAAGAATAATACAACAAGAACTTGTAAGGATCTCAAATATTGTAAAAAATAATCAATTAGGCTTGGTAAATGAATTAAAAGATATGGCTGAATCATTAAAGAAAAATAATTCTACATTGCATATCACGGGATTATGTTCCGATGGAGGCGTTCATAGTCATATCGATCATTTATTAGGTTTAATAAAATGGGCATCTGATAATGAAATCAAAAAAGTTGCAATACATATTATTACTGATGGAAGAGATACTCCTGCGAAAAGTGCCTCTAAATATCTAAATCAAATAGAGTCATGTATAAAAAAATTTAATACAGGAGAAATAGCTTCCATATGTGGAAGATACTGGATAATGGATAGAAATCTATTATGGGATAGGACACAAAAAGCATATTCTAATTTAACTGATCCAGATATCCCAATATCAGATCTTTCTCCTCAGGATTATATAGAAAAAAGTTATGCCAAAAACATAACCGATGAATTTATAGAGCCCATACGAATGTCTGAAAACTATCTTAAAGATGGTGATAGTTTAATTTGCTTTAACTTTCGTCCAGACAGAGCAAGACAAATAGTCAAATCTCTTTCAAGCAATAACTTCTCAGACTTTGAAAGAAAAAATTATCCAAATCTAGATTTAATCACTTTTACTCAATATGATCCAAGCTTTGCCGTTAAAGTTGTGTTTCCTCCTGAATCACTTAATAACTTTATAGGTCAAATAGTATCAGAAAACGGACTTAAACAATACAGAACCGCGGAAACTGAAAAATATCCTCACGTAACATACTTTTTCAATGGAGGAGTTGAAATTCCTTTACCTGGAGAAGAGAGACATTTGATCCCATCTCCACGAGTTGCGACTTATGATTTGGAACCCGAAATGTCTGCTGAGGAACTAACTATTAGTTGCTCTAAAGCAATTAAAAGTGGGAATTATGCTTTTGTTGTAATTAATTTTGCCAATCCTGATATGGTTGGTCACACAGGCAACATGGATGCAACAGTTAAAGCTATAGAAAAAGTAGATAAGTGCGTAGGTCAAATAGTTAATGCAACTGGAGAAATGGGTGGAAGCATTCTTATTACAGCCGATCATGGTAATGCAGAGGTAATGAAAGGAGCTGAAGGCGAACCATGGACAGCACATACCACAAATAAAGTTCCACTAATTTTGATTGAAGGGGAAAAAAGAAAAATACCAAATATGGGAAATGAAATTAATTTAAGAGATAATGCCGGCTTAGCAGATATTGCTCCCACTTTATTGCAATTATTAAATCTCCCAATACCAATAGAAATGACAGGCAAATCTCTTATTCAAGAAATTGAATTAAAAGGTTATAATAAGGTTGTCCAACACGTTTAAAGTTAATAAAAGTATTTAAGCAATGATTGAAATTATTAGTTGGATATGGGTTTTTTCTGGAGTTCTTCTCATTCTCTTAGTTTTACTTCATAGTCCTAAGGGTGATGGAATGGGAGGAATAGCAGCAAGCGGAAGTTCTATGTTCAATAGCGCAAGTAGTGCAGAGGCCTCTCTAAACAAAATAACTTGGACTTTTTTAGTGATATTTTTATCTCTCGCAATTATTCTTAGCGCTGGTTGGATTTCATAAAAGTAAAAAAAAGGACCATTTTTGAATGATCCTTTTTAGAAAATTTATTAAAAAACTAGTGTTTAGTTAATAATCGAAGTCACCACCCATACCAGGAGCGCCTGCTGGAGCAGCTGAATCTTTTTTCTCAGGTAAATCTGCAACTATGCATTCGGTGGTTAGGACCATTCCTGCTATTGAAGCTGCATTTTGTAATCCTGAACGTGTAACTTTTGCAGGATCAACTATACCAGCAGAGGACATATCTACATATTCTCCAGTAGCAGCGTTAAATCCATCATTAAATGGTTTAGCTTTTACATTTTCAGCAATCACAGCTCCATTAGAACCTGCATTCTCAGCTATTCTCATAAGAGGAGCAGTAAGTGAAGCTTCAACAATGTTAGCTCCAATTAATTCTTCTCCTTCTAAATTTTTATCAGCCCATTCTTTAAGAATTGGAGATAAATGAGCTAGAGTTGTTCCTCCTCCAGGCACAATACCCTCTTCAACAGCTGCTTTTGTTGCATTTATAGCATCCTCAAGACGAAGTTTTTTATCCTTCATCTCAGTTTCAGTAGCAGCCCCAACCTTAATCACTGCTACACCTCCAGCTAATTTAGCGAGACGTTCTTGAAGCTTTTCTTTATCGTATGAGGAATCTGTTTCATCCATTTGCTTCTTAATTTGATCACATCTAGCTTTAACTGCTTCCTCATTACCTTCAGCTACAATAGTTGTAGTCTCTTTATTGATAGTTATTCTTCTACCAGTTCCAAGCATATCCAAGGTAGCATTCTCTAATTTTAAGCCTGCATCTTCAGTGATAAGTTGTCCATTAGTTAGAACGGCCATATCTTCAAGCATTGCTTTTCTTCTATCACCAAATCCAGGAGCTTTTACTGCAGCAACATTTAACACACCTCTTAATCTATTAACAACAAGAGTGGCCAAAGCTTCTTTTTCAATATCTTCTGCAATAATGACTAGTGGTTTGCCGGTTTTAGCTATTTGTTCCAATACGGGAACTAAATCTTGGACTAGGGCAATTTTTTTGTCAGTAAGAAGAATATAAGGTTCATCTAAAACAGCCTCCATTCTCTCTGTATCTGTGGCAAAGTACGGTGAAATATAGCCTTTGTCAAAGCGCATCCCCTCAGTAACTTCTAATTCAGTAGTCATTGATTTTCCTTCTTCTAAGGATATAACACCCTCTTTACCAACTTTATCCATAGCATTGGCAATCATTTGGCCTACTTCATCGTCGTTTCCAGCAGCTATAGTTCCACATTGAGCTATAGCATTGCTATCACTAATAGGTTTGGAATTTTCCTGAATTTTACCAACTAGAAATTCAGTAGCTTTATCAATTCCTTTTTTCAAGGTAATTGCATTAGCTCCTGCAGCAACGTTTCTTAAACCTGCCTTAACCATTGCATGAGCTAAAACAGTTGCTGTTGTAGTACCATCTCCAGCTGCATCATTAGTTTTTGAAGCAGCTTGTCTAATTAAAGCAACACCCGTGTTTTCAATGTGATCCTCTAATTCGATCTCCTTAGCGATTGTGACACCATCATTAATAATTTGTGGAGCACCAAATTTTTTTTCTAGTACAACATTTCTTCCTTTTGGTCCAAGCGTTACAGCCACAGACTCAGCAAGGATATCGATTCCTCTCTCGAGCGCTCTTCGAGCTTGCTCATTGTAAATAATTCTTTTAGCCATGTTTAGGCAGTAATTTAGTAATAAGTTTTAATAATTTTTGAAAAAAAATTTTAGCTTACTACAGCTAAAATATCCTTTTCTGAGAGTAAGACATATTCATCTCCTCCCAATTTTATGTCTGTGCCAGCATATTTGCTGTACAAGACTTTGTCGCCAATACTCACTTCGGGAGTTTGTCGAGAACCATCATCATTAAGCTTGCCAGGACCAACCTGAGCAACTTCTCCAACTTGTGGTTTTTCTTTAGCTGAATCAGGCAAAAGAATGCCCCCAGCAGTTTTTTCCTCAGATGCGGAAACCTTGATAAATATTCTATCTCCCAGTGGTTTTACTGTAGAGACTGTAAGTGAAACAGCTGCCATAAATTAATGGAGTATCATGATTGAGACGCTTTGCGTCATAAAAATGGAAAGAGAAATTCTCCATCCGTATCATCAACAACATAATCTGCAAAGCGGCAATTAAACCATACTTAAACTGTGCGGGTGGCCGAACCCATTTAACGAAACGACCCATGAGGTGGTAGTATTTTCGGATTATGAGCTGTTTTAAATCAGCTAATCACCACCAATCAATAAAAAATGGTAGCAACTCCATCAACTTCTTCACAAACAAAAGGCGTAGTTCGTCAGGTAATTGGCCCAGTTCTAGATGTAGAATTTCCAGCTGGAAAATTGCCAAAAATATTAAATGCTTTAAGAATTGAAGCAAAAAATCCTGCTGGACAAGATATAGCGCTCACTGCTGAGGTCCAACAGCTACTTGGTGACCATAGAGTCAGAGC
Source organism: Prochlorococcus sp. AG-436-D21 (assembly GCA_003212655.1). Lineage (GTDB taxonomy): Bacteria > Cyanobacteriota > Cyanobacteriia > PCC-6307 > Cyanobiaceae > Prochlorococcus_A. The sequence goes on from QCPF01000002.1 coordinate 13,206, forward strand.
AGTGGCAATGAGCGGCACAGATGGCCTTGTAAGAGGCATGGAAGCAATAGACACAGGCGCACCAATATCTGTACCTGTAGGAGAAGCAACTCTAGGACGAATATTTAATGTTTTAGGAGAACCAGTAGATGAACAAGGCCCAGTAAATACAAAAGATACTGCTCCAATTCATAGAGCGGCTCCAAAATTAACTGACTTGGAAACTAAGCCAAAAGTTTTTGAAACTGGAATTAAAGTTATCGACCTTTTAGCGCCATACAGACAGGGAGGAAAAGTTGGATTATTTGGAGGTGCTGGAGTTGGGAAAACAGTTCTTATTCAAGAATTAATTAATAATATTGCTAAGGAACATGGAGGAGTTTCTGTTTTTGGCGGCGTAGGGGAAAGAACAAGAGAAGGTAACGATTTATATGAAGAATTTAAAGAATCAGGTGTTATCAATGCAGATGATTTAACTCAATCAAAAGTTGCATTATGTTTCGGGCAAATGAATGAGCCACCAGGCGCAAGAATGAGAGTAGGCTTATCAGCACTTACAATGGCCGAACATTTTAGAGATGTAAATAAACAAGACGTTCTACTTTTTGTTGATAACATTTTTAGATTCGTTCAAGCTGGTTCTGAAGTATCTGCATTACTTGGAAGAATGCCTTCAGCTGTTGGATACCAACCAACTCTAGGAACTGATGTTGGTGAATTACAAGAAAGAATTACATCTACACTAGAGGGATCAATAACATCTATTCAGGCTGTATATGTACCTGCTGATGACCTAACAGACCCAGCTCCAGCTACAACCTTTGCTCATTTAGATGCTACCACCGTGCTTGCAAGGGCTCTTGCGGCAAAGGGAATTTATCCAGCAGTTGACCCATTAGACTCAACAAGCACTATGCTACAACCATCAGTTGTAGGAGATGAGCATTACAAAACAGCCAGAGCTGTTCAATCAACTTTACAAAGGTATAAAGAACTTCAAGATATTATTGCAATTCTTGGTTTAGATGAGCTTTCCGAAGAAGATAGATTAACAGTAGACAGGGCTAGGAAAATTGAAAAATTCCTTTCACAACCTTTCTTTGTAGCAGAAATATTTACTGGAATGTCTGGTAAATATGTAAAATTAGAAGATACCATTGCTGGTTTCAATATGATTTTGTCAGGTGAATTAGATGATTTACCTGAACAGGCATTTTACTTAGTTGGTAATATTGATGAAGTTAAAGCAAAGGCTGAAAAAATAAAATCAGAAAAATAATTATCTGAATATATTTAACCTTCAATAATTTAATTTAATGGCAATTTCTCTAAAAGTTTTAGCTCCCAACAAAAATGTTTATCAAGGCGAAGCTGAAGAAGTAATCCTTCCTAGCACTACTGGTCAACTAGGTATATTACCAGGACACATCTCTTTAGTTACCGCTATAGATATTGGCGTTTTAAGGCTAAGAATGAATTCCAAATGGGAATCAATAGCCCTAATGGGAGGCTTCGCTGAAATTGAATCAGATGAAGTCATAGTTTTAGTAAATAATGCTGAAATTGGTTCTGAAATCAATGTTCAAAATGCTGAACAAGATCTTAAGGAAGCAAAAATAGCAATTAGCAAATTTTCTGGAAATGAAAAAAATCCAGAAAAAATAAAGGCTCTGAAAGAAGTTTCGAAGGCTGAGGCTAGAATTCAAGCTGCAAAGAACTAAATCTTAAGCTGTTCCACAAAAAGTCACCTCAGGAAACTTTAATTTGGCTTCTTCTAATTTCTTTGTTTTACCCTCTTCCTGCCAATAATTTATTACTTCAGTAGCTTTATTCAGTATTTCTACTCTTTCATTATCTGTAATCCAACCTTTATTCTCCAGCTCACTTTTTAATTTTTCCCAAGCATCATCTCTTGGCCAAAAATAATAAGCAGTAAGTGGACTTGGGCCTCCGCCTACTATTTGATCGACTGCTAAAGCAACATTATCAGGTAACCACAATACTTTTATTATGAACCTTCCTTCATCAGGTTTAGGGGTATAACCAGTAGGTACTCCATCTTCATCAATAGTGGCAGCTGCTAATACAGCCGTAGCACCCATCATTCCTGAATTTAGAGAATTTTTAGTCTTTGGGGCATCACTGTTTTTTCCCTTTTTTTCTGTTGAATCTTGATTTAACTTATCTGATGAGGTCATTCACTTATTTATGTTTAATAAATAATTTATCAGTTTATGGTCACATTTTGATTGATTTATTCAAAATTTCTTGATTTTAGTTATCGATTCCTCCTTAAAATAATTTTTATCTATCATGAGATACCTCATAAAATTCGTAAATAGTAGCTTCTAATGAATCCCAAAGATCTTTAGGAATATCGTTTTCTTCTGCGAACATGCCAAGCTGGCTGGCTAAGCCTCTTGCCTGAGAGAGTTTTGAATCATATGAATCGGACTTATTCATTTTTGTACTCTAAACTTTATAAAAATAAATCTATTAACTAGATTAAGTCAAATTTTAGGATTCTAAATCAGAAATTTCTTTTAGTGCAGCAATACTTAAAACTTCTGGGTTTGCATCTTTGACAAGAACATCATCTTCTATTCTTATCCCTATGCCTTTCCATTTCTCGTCAATTAAAGGTTGCCCCTCAGGGACTGGGATCCTATCACTTATATAGATCCCAGGTTCTACCGTAAGAATCATTCCATTCTTTAATGGCACTTCATAGTCTCCCATTCTGTATGCTCCAACATCATGAACATCTAAACCGAGCCAATGTCCAGTTCTATGCATGTATAGATGTTTATATGATTGATTCTCTATTATCTCCTCAGTGCTGCCCGATAATAAACCAATTTCCTTTAATCCATCTATCAGAATTGTTAAAGCGACATTATGAACAGTACTAGAATTTGATCCAGTTACGGCACTTTTAATTGCATTTTTCTGGGCACTTAATACAATTTCATAAATAATTTTTTGCTCATTAGAAAATTTACCACCTATTGGAATAGTTCTTGTTATGTCTCCATTGTAATAATCAATTAGTGAGCAGCCAGCATCCACCAACAATAAATCTTCCTTCTTCAAGGGTGAGTTATTTGAAGTGTAATGCAAAATACAGGCATTATCTCCTGATGCAACAATCGAGTTATAAGCAGGTCCTCTCGCCCCTTTTTCCAGAAAAAATCCCTCTAGAAGACCCTGAATTTGTCTTTCATTTTTCTTTGATGAGATAGATTTTCTAACTAATTCATGAGCTTCAGCTGAGATTTGTATAGCTTCTTTCATTCTCTTAATTTCAAATTCACTTTTAATTAATCTCATCTCATTTAAATAAATTTCTGGAGATTTTATAGAATTTCCACCAATGCCTAATCTTGAGCGTTTTTCAAGTTGTTGTGAAAAAATTTCTAGTATTATTTTCTCAACTGATGGATGCTTACCAATAGAAAAAACAATTTCATCAGAACCATTTATATAGGCTGGGAGTAAATCTTTTAATTCGCTTATTGAGTGAGCCTTATCAGCATTAAACTCTTTTTCAGCGCCTTCTAAACCCCATCTAAAGCCATGCCAGACTTCGCTCATAACATCTTTAGGAGAAACAAACATAATAAATCTCTCTCCCTTTGGCTTATGAGATAAGAAAAGAGCGATTGCGTCTGGCTCATCAAAACCGGTTAAATACCAAAAATTGCTATCTTGTCTAAAAGGATATTCACAATCAGCATGATGCTTTACGAGATTAGCGCTTGGGATAATAGCAGCTTTTCCATTTAATTTGTTGAGGAAGATTTCTCTTCTTTCTTCAAAAACTTTATTTTCAGGTTTAAACATAAATTGTGTATTGGCGTGTTTAAAAAAAAAATGGAAGAATGAATTAATACAGATTTAGTACCTAATCTATTTTAATGGAACCAAGTGTTTACGGTTTAGTTGTTCTTATAATTATTATCTTAATTGGATCAGCATGTTGTTCGGGAGTAGAAGCTGCTTTTTTAGCTGTAAATTCAATTCGAATTCTAGAGATAGCCTCTAAGCAAAAACCAAAAAGTTCTGCGAATCAACTCCTTAAACTTAGAAAACATCTTGGGAGGACATTAACTGTAATTACTATTACTAATAATGGATTTAACATAATTGGAAGTCTTATTTTAGGTGTATATGGAGCATTGGTAATTAATAGTAGTTATGGATTAACCCTGTTTTCAATTACTTTTTATATATTAGTTGTCTTAGTAGGAGAAGTACTACCAAAAGCTCTTGGCACAAGATTTTCAATTCAAATAGCACTATTATCTGTTCCTATCTTGCGAATATTAAATACTTTAATGAGGCCATTCTTAATATTAATTGAACAGATATTTCCAGTTATTACAGCAGAAAACGAAATTTCAACTGATGAAGAAGAAATTAGACAAATGGCAAAAATTGGAAGTCAAAAAGGTTTTATAGAGGCTGATGAGGCAGCAATGATATTTAAGGTTTTTCAATTAAATGATTTAAAAGCAAAAGACTTAATGACCCCTAGGGTATCGGCACCTTGTCTTGATGGGTCTTCAAATCTTGATGAAATTTCAAAACTTATAATGTCTGACAGCTCTCCATGGTGGGTTATTTTGGGAGATAAAGTTGACAAAATACAAGGGGTAGTTAAGCGTGAAAAAATGTTGGCAGAGTTAATTAATCGGCAAAATAAAAAATTATTATCAGAAATTTGCGAACCTGTGGACTACATTCCCGAAATGATTAAAGCAGATCAATTATTAACTAAATTTGACAAGGATCATAAAGGAGTGAAAGTAGTAGTAGATGAATTCGGGGGATTCGTGGGAATTATTGGTGCAGAAGCTGTGTTATCTGTATTAGCCGGTTGGTGGAAGAATAAATTATGAAACAATTTAAAATTAAAGAAAATTATTTACTTTTAAAAAAATGGTGGGAGACTATTGATCTTACCAATTATGAAAAAAGTTTTTTTAATAAAGAAATAATTTCTTTTAATCAACAACTTTTAAGACTCAAAGAAAAAAAAATAAGAATTGGCGCATATGGCAAATCAGGTGTAGGAAAATCCTCTGTTTTAAACTATTTATTAAAAAAAGAGATATTCAAAACAGATATTATTAATGGGACCACAAAAGAAATACAATCGGAAATTTGTAATCTTAAAGATCAAACACTCAATAGTTTAGAGTTACTTGATTCTCCAGGATTTGATTTCTGCAATATTAAATCTCCAGATAAAGTTTACTCTTACATAAATCATTCAGATCTTATTCTTTTTATAATTTCGGGAGATTTAAATAGAAATGAGTTAAACGAAATCAACTCTTTTATAAAAGATGGAAAAAAAATTATTTTAATTTTAAACAAAATTGATCTATTTAATAAAAATGAATTAAAAGAAATAATTGAAAATATAAAGTTTAAGCTTCCAAAAGATTTAAATATTCCAATAATTATTAATAATGGAAACAATCTTAAAAATTACATAGCAAAATTAATCAATCAATATGGTGAGATTCTATTAACACTAAATTCCATTCAATTAGCTGACAAATTGTTTCTGCGATTAAAAGAACAAAGATTGAAAAGAAGGCAGAAATTAGCTCAATCAACTATTGGTAAATTTTCGACTATAAAGGCATCCGCAGTAGCTCTTAATCCTTTTATTTTTTTTGATGTTGCTGGTAGTTTCGCTCTAGATACTGCATTGATTAACGAATTAAGTAATATTTATGGCTTAAAGTTAAAAGGTGAATCTACAAGAAAAATATTTAAAAATATATCCATTAATAATTTATGTTTGGGAGTCACTCAAGTCGGCGTCAATACCTCTTTCAACCTAATTAAGAAAGTAATCCTATTAACAGCACCTTTTACTAACGGGCTTTCATTATTACCCTATGGACCCATAGCAATTATTCAAGCAGCAATCGCGGTTTATTCAACAAAAATTCTTGGGAAATTAGCAGCAAAAGAGATACTTATAAGAAGCAAAGCTTCTTTTATAGAGCCTGCTATTATGATCCAAAATATGAATTTTAATGACTCAGAGATTTTTAACCATATAAATATTTATTCTTCGAATAGAAGTTTTAATAGTAATTTTGTTAGCATTCTGCCTTGAAACCTAAATGGAAAAAAGCATTGCATTATTTGGTACCAGTGCAGATCCACCTACCATTGGACATGAGAAAATATTAGAAGAATTATCCAAAATATATGCTCATACCATTTGTTATGTAAGTAACAATCCAAAAAAAATTCACAAAGAGAATATCGCAATCCGTAGCAAATTATTAAAAATTCTTATTGAAGATTTAGATGATTATAAAATTTTATTTAATCAAAGTGTCACTAGCAAATGGGCAGTAGAGTCGATTAAAAAATGTAAAAAAATTTATGAAATTGATAATTTAGATTTTGTTATTGGGAGTGATTTAATTCAAGATATTTTCTGCTGGAAAAATTTTGAAAAAATTATTAAAGAGGTAAGTTTTTTTATAATTTTAAGAGAAGGTTATCCTGTTGAATCAAATACTCTTAAGATGTTAGAAACTTATAATGTGAAATTTAAGATTTCATCCATAAAAATCCCAAACATTTCAAGTTCTAAGTTCAGATTAAATTTTAATTATTCTAATTTACCACCATCTTTAATAGATTTTGTTAGAAAGAATAATTTATATGAATCCACTAAATTAGTTGAATGAAGTTTTTACTTGCTCAAATTAATCCAGTTGTTGGAGATTTAGAGGGTAATGCAAAAAAAATTCTTTATGCTGCTTCCAAAGCTAGCTCAATTTCTGCTAATTTAGTTCTTACTCCGGAATTGTCATTATGGGGATATCCAGCAAATGACTTACTTCTAAAAAATAATTTAATCAAAAATCAATATCAAATTCTTGACCATTTAGCTTTAGTTATTAATAAAAAATATGGAAACTTGAGTATCACAGTCGGGATAGCTGAGATAATAAATGATTCTTTTTTTCCAAATCTTTATAATTCTATTGCATTACTTGAGCGCGGTGAGTGGAAAATAATTGCTCGAAAAATTATTCTTCCCACATATGAAGTATTTGATGAAAAAAGATATTTTAGATCAGAAGAAAAAGTTTCCGTATTAACAAAAGAAATACATAATAAAACTTGGCGAATTGGCTTTACTGTATGTGAGGATTTATGGGTCAACAAAAATATAGAAGGTAGAGGAATTCATAAAGAAAATCCTATTTCTGATTTAAAGAAAAAAAAAGTTGATATCTTAGTGAATTTATCGGCCTCCCCATATACCTTCAAAAAGTTAGAGCTAAGATCCAAAGTTTCCAGTTTTGCTGCTAAATATCTTCAAGTACCGCTTATATATGTAAACCAGATTGGTGCAAATGATAATTTAATTTTTGATGGAAATAGTTTTATTCTTGATAAGAATGGATCTAAAATTAAGCAATTGAAATCTTTTTCGGAAGACCTCTCAAGTTGGCATATTGAGCAAACAATACCCGAGAAAAAAGAATTTGAACAATCTGAAATATCATCAATTTTTGATGCATTAGTCCTTGGGGTTAGGGATTATGCTCAAAAATGCGGTTTTAAAACAGCTTTAATTGGACTAAGTGGTGGCATTGATTCAGCACTAGTTTCAGCAATTGCGACAGCTGCTCTTGGCAGTAATAATGTTTATTGCGTCTCAATGCCCTCCAAGTGGAGTTCATCTCATTCAAAAAGTGATGCAAAAGATTTAGCAAGGAGATTAAAAATAAATTTCAATAGCATCCCAATTGAAAACCTAATGAATTCTTTTGAAGAATCTTTTATAAAAACCATATCTTTCGAAATGGCTGAAATAACAAATCAAAATATTCAATCAAGAATCAGAGGAACGCTTCTGATGGCTTTAGCAAATCAAGAAAAGCATTTGTTACTTTCAACAGGAAATAAATCAGAGCTAGCTGTAGGATATTGCACACTTTATGGTGATATGAATGGGGGATTATCGGTAATTGGGGATTTATATAAAACTAATGTTTTTAAATTATGCAATTGGCTTGATAGTGAAGAATCAATAAATCATAGAAAGTCATATATGTTAGATACTAATGTAAATATAATTGGAGAAAATATCCGCACGAAAGCCCCAAGTGCCGAATTAGGTCCTAATCAAGTAGATACTGATTCTCTCCCACCTTATTCTATTTTGGATAAAATTCTTAAAGGAATTATTGAAGAGAAAAAAGATTTACTACAGCTAGAAAGAGATGGTTATAAAAAAGATTTAATTTTAAAAATTATCTCACTCATAAAAAAAGCGGAATTCAAAAGAAAGCAGGCTCCTCCAATCCTAAAACTTAGCAGCCAATCATTAGGAAGTGACTGGAGAGTTCCCATAGCAATATCTTATTAATCACCATAAAAACACTGTTGGATTTTTTTTAAAGGCCGTTTAACTGAATCAAGATTGATACCTTTTTTGATAGCAAGAATTATGCCTGCAGCTTCTAAATAATTATCCACTTCAAAAAGATTGGGATAATCATAAAACTCATTTGTCACTTTTAATGTATTTTGATTTTTTACAGAGATAATATTTAAACCTTTTTCAATCCCTGCCAGTACTGCTTCTCCACCTAGTGCTCCATTAGGAACAACAATAGATTCAATCTGATCAGGGTGAAGTGAAATTGATTCATTTTTAGCGGGCAATTCAACAATGTCAGGAGCATTGCTTAACCCAATCAGTACTGAAGGTAAAAAGGTGAATCCTATTTCTTCTGCAGCTGCACGGGGATCTAAATTTTCATTCAATTCAATTGGCTTTAAAGCAGGTGCGTGAGCACAAGGAACTTTTAAAAATTTGCTAATTAAATGACTTATAACTGCTTCGACTCCAGAAATAGGATCAACCCCTTTCCCCTCTCGATAGATATTTGTCTCTAAAGATTCTGAATCATCTGGAAATTTTGCCACAATTGCTATTGCCGTAACTCCTTTTTCTATTAAACATTTTCCAGCATCAATTAGAGCATCAGGATTTTCAATTGTGCCACCACTGATTTTTGAAGAATCAGGATCAATAACTATGTTTAATGGCTTTTTTGTAATCACATAAGAATGAACATTAATCCCTAAAGTAGAAACACATGCATCAGCAACTTGTAAATGTCTCACTAATATTTCTTTTTCAATGGCTGAATCAAAAATTATTCCTATTTTCTGTTGCTTTACCCTTTTTAAACCGATTTCTCCTTTAGCAAGTCGGTCTAAACTATAACCCTCAACATAAAAAATATTTTTATCTTTTTCAGAAAGAGTACCGCCATTCATAACATTTGGATGAGTAATTAAACATCCACTTGCCGATGCTAATAATTTAGCGGTTGGAAGTGCATCCCCAGCAAAACCTCCTACTTCACAACCAATACCAGTTGGAACAATAAATATTGTTGGTGAATTTTCCATTATTAAAAATATTTCAATTTATATTTTTTAATTAGTTAAGACAGCTTTAATTTTAAGTTTTTTTGTTCCAAAAGAGTCAATAGAATTTTGAATATCAACAATTGACCATCGAATTAAATCACCTTTTTTTTCTAAATTTGCGATGATATATTTCCTTAAATTCTTTAATTTTATTGAAACTGGCCAATCTAAATAATAATCAACTGAACTTAATTTCATTTTTGATATTTACCAAATTGATCATTATATAAATCATCTTCTACATCTTTACCAATAACAATATTCAAATCTGACTTAGGATATGCCACACATAAGAGTGCAAAGCCCTTTTCCCTTAAATCATCATTTAATCCCATCGCATCCTCTTGATCTACAGATCCTTCCAATATCATAGATGCACAATCTGTACAAACCCCTGAACAACAACTACTTGGTAAATTTATTCCATTCTTTTTTGCCGCTGAAATAATATCTTGATCATCAGAACATAAAAAACTAAAAGTCTTTTGCTCAAATTGAACTTTGATATTGTATTCAGGCATATCCTAAATCTAATTACTAAACTGCTGAACCTCCTACAACTTCTAATATTTCTTGAGTAATAGCTGCTTGTCTAGCTTTGTTATAGGTTAGATTCAAAGTACTCGCTAATTCTTTAGCATTATCACTCGCATTATTCATCGCTGTCATCCTGCAAGCAAGTTCTGAAGCTGCTGACTCTTGAAGAGCTCTTAGTACCTGATTCTGTAAATATAGTGGTAATAACGAATCTAATAGCTGATCAGGACTTTGTTCAAAAACAATATCTGATGGTAATTTCTCTGAATCACTTTTTTCAATATTTGATTTTTCAACAAGTAACTTACTATCTTTTGTAGTCAACCTAAAAATTTCATCGTTTTCCTCAGCAATTCCTTGAGGATCAAGTGGCAATAGTGTTTGAACGACAGGCGCGCAGCTAACTAGAGTAATGAATTTAGTGTAAATAATTTCCACCCTATCAGAATTTTCTGAAAGAAATTCAGCTAAAATCTCATTTGTAACTCCTTCGGAGTCCTTGACTGTGGGTACCTGTTCTAGTTCTTTGAAAGTACTTTTAATTACATATCTATCTTTTCTATTTTGAAAATATCCAATAGCTTTCTTCCCTACCAAAATTAAATTTGGCTGATAGCCTTGTTTGACTAATTCTGCGTATCTTATTTCTACCTTTTTTATAATATTTGTGTTGTAACCACCGCATAAACCTCTATCCGCAGTTATACAAACCAAGGAGATGCTCTTTACTTCTCTTTTGGATAATAGAGGAGAGTCGACAGCCTCAAATTGTACTCTTGATTGAATATTTTCTAAGACTCGTGCAAGTTTATCTGCAAAAGGTCTACTTTTAAGAACTTGATCTTGAGCTCTCCTAACTTTTGCAGCTGCAACAAGTCTCATAGCCTCCGTTATTTTTCTTGTATTTTTAACGGAAACGATTCGATCTCTAATCTCTTTAAGATTTGCCATAGTATCTCCTAAATAAATTTAAACAGTGGCAAGCATTGATGATTTAACTTCATTTATCACCTCTTTTAATGTCGCTTCTAATCCATCATTTAATTTCTTTTCTTTAAGAATTTCTTCTATAAATTCCGCTTTATTTAACTTCAGGTATTCCCTAAGTTCAGTTGCAAATTTAGTAACATCTTCAACTGGAACCTCATCAATAAGGCCTTTAACTCCTGCATAAACAACTGCAACTTGTTCTGCAAGGTTCAGTGGAGAGAATTGAGGTTGCTTTAACAACTCTCTAAGTCTTTTGCCTCGTTCAAGTTGTTGCTGAGTTGCTTCATCAAGATCAGATGCAAATTGGGAAAAAGCAGCTAGTTCATCAAACTGTGCGAGTTCTAATTTTAAAGTTCCAGCAATTTTTTTAATTGCTTTTGTCTGAGCGGCTCCTCCAACACGGCTAACAGAAATACCAACATTAATAGCTGGTCTTAATCCTGAGTTAAATAAATCTGCACTCAAGAAAATTTGTCCATCTGTAATTGAAATAACATTAGTTGGGATGTAAGCCGAAACGTCCCCTGCCTGAGTTTCAATAATTGGAAGAGCTGTCATAGAACCCCCTCCCATAGCATCAGAAAGTTTTGCCGCTCTTTCTAACAATCTACTGTGTAAGTAGAAAACATCTCCTGGATAAGCCTCTCTTCCTGGTGGTCTTTTTAAAAGAAGAGACATTTGTCTATAAGCCTGAGCTTGTTTTGTTAGATCATCATAAATAACAAGTGTTGCTTTACCTTGGTACATAAAATGTTCAGCAATTGCTGCACCGGTATAAGGGGCTAAGTACTGCAAAGCAGCTGGTTCTGAGGCTCCTGCACTAACTACGACTGTATAATCTAGAGCTCCTCTCTCTCTTAAGACCTCTACGATGTTTGCTACTGATGCTGACTTCTGACCAATAGCTACGTAAACACAAACTACGTCTTGTCCTTTTTGGTTGATTATTGTGTCGATAGCAATCGCAGATTTTCCAGTTTGTCTATCACCAATAATTAATTCTCTTTGACCTCTTCCAACAGGAATCATTGCATCAATAGATGTGATACCTGTTTGCATTGGTTCATGCACAGATCTTCTCTTGATTATTCCAGGAGCCATTTCTTCAATCAATCTAGTATCACTTGTTGGAATTTCCCCTTTCCCATCTATTGGTTGTCCGAGAGGATTAACAACTCTCCCCTGCATTGCTTCACCAACTGGAACAGATGCGATTTTACCTGTGGACTTAACGTTACTTCCTTCTTGGACACCAAGTGCCTCTCCCATTAAAACGGCTCCAACATTATCATCTTCAAGATTTAAAGCTATACCTTCGGTACCATCCTCAAATTCCAATAATTCACCTGCCATGACCTGATCTAAGCCATATATTCTTGCAATGCCATCACCGATTTGCAGAACAGTTCCTACATTGCTAACACTTACAGATTGGTCATAATCAGTTATTTGTTGTTTTAAGATTGAACTGATTTCATCAGGGCGTATAGATACCATGGATTTAAGAATTTAAGGTTGATTTAAAAGTTACTTGGAAAGAGATAAGCCAAGTTTTCTTATTTGTGAAGCAAGAGAAGCATCAATTACTTTTGATCCTACACTGGCGACGAAACCACCAATAAGAGATGGATCGGTTTTAGTTACAAGTTCTAATTTTTCTGTTCCAGCAATATTGATGATTTTTTTGGTAATTAAACCTTTCTGTTCATCAGTAAGCTCGACTGCAGAAGTAACAGTTGCCAAAGCAATATTACTATTTTCTCGGTAAATTTCTAAAAACCTATCAAGAATTGAAGTAAGGATTCCAATTCTTTGCCTATCGGCTAATAATTTTAGGAAATTCAGTAAAGAAGAATTAACCTTATTTGAAAAAATTTCAACAATAATTTTCTTCTTAGCATCTGTTTCTAAAATGGGAGAGGATAGTGCCTTCTCCAATTCAGGGGAATCATTTATTAATTCCAAAAGTTGTTTAACTTCAGAAACCATCTCTTCAGTTTGCGAATTTTCATTCACAACTTGAAGTAATGCTTCTGCGTATGGTGTAGTAACTGAATTTAAAAGTGGCATTAGTTCACCTCAATATTATTAATTGATTGAGTTACCAAACTTTCTTGTGTTTTTTTATCAAGTCGATTTGGTAAAGAATCTAAAGCTTTCTTAATTGCCAGTTCAACAGCTTCTTTTCGGAGTTGAGAAATTGCTCTGGATGCTTCAGAGCTCTCATCAGAGATTGCACTTTGTTTAATTCGTGCCATCTCCTCTATCGCTTTTTTCTCACTTTCCATTCTGATTGATTCAGATCTTTTGAGGGAATCAGCTTTTATTTGAGAAGCTTTTTCTTCTGCTAAAGATAAATCTTTCTTCGCCTTTTCTAAAGCTTGAGTTGCATTGAGGAGTCGATCTTCAGCATCTTTTAATTCAAGAAGGATACCTTCTCTCCTTTTTTGAAGCATTTTACCTAGGAAACCAGGCAAAAATTTATAAAGACCGAAAACCACTACAGCCCAATTGAGGATATTAGTTTCGAATAAATTGAAATTCAATCCAAAACCTTCTGTAGCTAAAAGAGTTAAATTCATTTTTCTAGAATCAATCTATTAACAATAAGTTCGCTTAGATCATCAGCCTGTTTAGAAAGTTGATCACGAGCAGCAGACGTCTGACTTTCTATTTCTAGTCTTGCTTTTTCTTTTGAAGCATTTGCTTCATTGTTAGCAAGTTCTAGTGCTTCTTTATAGAGCTTGTCAGACTCATTTTCAGCTTCGCTCACAATTCTTTGGGCTTCTGTACGAGCACTTTGAAGCTGAGTTAATAAATCAGCTTCTAATTTTTTAACCTCAGAAAGTTTATTTTTGGCCTCAATAATATTATTACTTACAAACTTTTCTCTTTTTTCTACAACATTGCCAACAGGCTTAAAAAAGAGAGAATTTAATATGTAAGTAAGTGCAACTACTTGTATCGCCATTAGTGGCAAAGTGGCATTTATATCAAATAATCCACCTTCTGTAGCACCAAAAAAATTAAAGGCCAACATATGTTTTAGTTGAAGTTAAAAAATTAAATTTAAACATTGCTAATAAGGATTAGAAGCAATATTAACTTTTAGGAAAAAGGATTCGCAAAAAGTAGTACCAAAGCCACAACTAATCCGTAAATTGTTAATGACTCCATGAAAGCGAAAGATAAAAGAAGAGTTCCTCTGATTTTACCTTCAGCTTCTGGCTGACGGGCAATACCCTCAACAGCACCTTGAGCTGCGTTACCTTGTCCAAGACCTGGGCCAATAGCACCTAGACCAACTGCTAAACCAGCAGCTACAACTGATGCAGCGGAAGTAATCGAATCCATAATTTTGAAATAAAGAGCTTAATACTTGTGATAATCTTTGTTGTCATACACGCTTGGACATCCTTTGTTTTAAGAATGGGTCTGATATTTTCAGACCTACGCGATTAGATATTTTGCCAGATTACAGACCCTTTGTAAAAGCGTCTGAATGTATTGGAAGACAGCTAATGATGTTCTTCAACAGCTTCTCCAATGTAGTAGGCCGCTAGAGTTGCAAAAATCAATGCCTGAATTGCACTAGTAAATAATCCTAGGAACATAACAGGTATTGGGAGAATTAGCGGAACTAAAAAGACTAGAACACCAACAACAAGTTCATCAGCCAAAATATTTCCAAATAGCCTGAAAGAGAGTGATAAAGGTTTCGTAAAGTCCTCTAGAATTTTGAAAGGAAGCATAATCGGAGTTGGGTGAACATAATATTCGAAGTATCTCCAACCCTTATTACTTAAACCTGCATAGAAATAAGAAAGTGAAACCAATAAAGCCAAGGCTATAGTTGTATTAATATCTGCAGTAGGTGCTCCTAATTCTCCACTTGGTAACTTAATCAATCTCCAAGGAATTAAAGCTCCTCCCCAATTACTAACAAAGACGAACAAAAATAAAGTACCTATAAATGGCATCCAATCTCTATATACTTTTTCACCTATTTGCGTCCTAGCAAGATCTCTTATGTAATCCCAGAGGAACTCAAGCAGGTTTTGAAGGCCTTTAGGATCATTTTCCATTTTTTTAGTTCCTAAAGAAATAAAAACTAATAACGCTCCTAATAAAATCCAAGATGTTAAAAATACCTGCCCATGAAGTCTGATATTTCCAATTTGCCAATAAAGATGTTGACCAACTTCTAATGCTGCAAAATTTGTTAGCAAGGAATTAAAAAACATTTGTTTTGAATAAAAAAAATTTACTTAAGAACGTGAAAAATAAAGAATGAGTGAAGGTTTATAAATAAAAAACCCTATCATCGCAGGAAAAATATCCAAAGATCCTAGCTTGCTAGCAAAAATAAAGAGGCAAACTGGAACTAATAGTTGCAATTTTGATACACCTGATGATTCTTTACCAATTTTCCCTATACTTTTGGCAAGCAAACGTAGGTAAAAAATGCCGGCAATTGCACCTATAAAAATACTAAAACCAAAAGTAAAGCCTAGAAAAATTCCAGTTATTGATGCTAATAAAATAGAAACAATAAAAGTAATTCCAAAAATTGTTAATTGCAATTTTGTGTATTCATCATTTTGGGAAAGCAAATGATCTATTTGATTGGCAATGCCAGATTTACTTTCTTTGATGATCGAATTATTCAGGGATTGAGGAAATTGAACATTCTTATTAGAAGGATGCTCAAGTTTTTTTCTATTTGAGTCCACTGATGTGAACATAGTTTAGAAACCCCTCTGAATGGTTTTAAGTAAGTATATAAACCCACGGAATCTATCACGGAGAGGTGCCTTTTAGCTAGTTTTTTTTTATAAAAAATTAATTCTTAAGATTTATTATGAATCTGTAGGCCATTTTTTACTTTATTCTTCAAAAATAAAATTTATTCAAAGTCATCTTTTTAATTGCTTTAACACTTTAAAACGTTAATAAAAGACTTGGCAAAATCTCAATTAAACGTCTCAATAGTACATATACAACTAAAAAATTGGAGATAAGTCAAGAAAAAATAAAATATAAAAGAATTTCTAAAAGAAAAAAAACCTTTAGTTCTAATTACAAAAAAAATTTAAGCAATTTAACAGATTCTATATTTCCATTACCTTGGACGATATGGCCTTACGAGGCAAAAATCCTAATTGTCCTCATTGGAATTTGGTCAATATTAGGAATATGCATACTAGGATCATCAAGTTGGTGGGTAGCTAGTAGGGAAATGGGAAATTGGGCTTATTTCCTTAAAAAACAAATCATTTGGACAATTCCAGGAATTGGTCTTTTTTATTTCGTCTTGAATACAAACATTAGAAATCTTTTAAATTTTTCAAGAATTATTTTTTATATTTTATTCTTTCTTATTTTACTAACCAATTTTACTGGAATTACAGTTAATGGATCTTCAAGATGGCTAGTGCTTGGCAGTTTACGTCTGCAGCCATCTGAATTAATTAAACCTTTTCTAATTCTCGAAGCTTCTAATCTTTTCGCACATTGGAATCTAGTGAAGAATGATAAAAAATTAATTTCAATAATATCCTTTGGTTTATTAATTTTATTTATACTAAAACAGCCCAATTTAAGTACTGCTTCATTAACTGGAATTCTTCTTTGGGTAATGGGTTTATGTGGAGGAGTAAAACTTAGCTCTCTTTGCTCATTTGCTTCAATAGGGTTCATTACTGGATGTATCAGCATCATTAATAACGAATATCAAAAACTGAGAGTTACTTCATTTATAAATCCTTGGAAAGATCAACAAGAAAATGGATTTCAATTGGTTCAGAGTTTATTAGCTATAGGTTCAGGTGGTCTATTTGGCAAAGGTTTCGGACTTTCAATACAAAAATTGCAGTATCTACCATTTATGTATACAGATTTTATTTTTGCCATTTTTGCGGAAGAATTTGGTTTATTGGGGTGTACTTTATTCTTAGGATTTTTAGCAGTATTTTCCTATATAAGCCTAAGAATTAGTCTTAAGTGCAGGAACAACTATACAAAATTAGTTGCTATTGGATGTGGTGTGTTGTTGACAGGTCAATCAATAATGCATATTGCTGTAGCAACCGGTTCAATGCCTACTACAGGTTTACCACTACCTTTCATTAGTTATGGTGGCAATTCATTAATAGCTTCATTTTTTATTGCAGGGATGTTAGTGAGATGTTCATTAGAGTCAACAGGTTTGATTGGTATGATTAGTACACGAAAGACTCTTAATTAGTTAGAATTTAAAAGATTTAGTTCAAGCTATCGAATCATTTAATTTAGTTATTTCAGAATTATCTCAAAAGGGTAATCTGCTTATGCAGAATGGTCTTAATAGTCCTGGTCCATTTACTATTTTTTTGATTTTCAGCGCAGGACTATTAACAAGTCTTGGACCATGCTCATTATCATTACTTCCAGTGACAATTGCTTATATAGGAGGAACAGAGAAAAATAAATTTAAACTTATTAGTTTTTCAGGAGGAGTAGTTTTTTCGCTTGTTGCACTTGGAGCTGCGAGTGGATTCTTAGGTAAAATATACGGGCAAATTCCAGCTTATTACACTTCGATTGTTGCCTTGATAGCAATAATAATGGGTTTAAATTTACTAGGAATTTTAAAGTTTCAGTTCCCTATTGGACCTGATCTAAAAAAAATAGAGGACAAAATACCATCCCTCATAGCACCTTTTGCGATAGGAACAACTTTTGGACTAGCATCTTCACCTTGCATTACTCCAGTTTTAGCAACTCTTCTAGCTTGGGTATCGCAAGCTAAAAACCCGATTATCTCAATTATTTTTCTATTTTTCTTTGGAATAGGTCAAGTCACTCCACTAATTATTGCGGGAGCCACGGCAGAAAACTTAAAAAAATTTTTAGAGCTTAGAAAATTTAGTCAAATAATTCCCACCTTAAGTGGGATATTTTTAGTAGCACTAGGATTATTAAATTTATTTTCAAATTGGATTTAATGATTATTTTTAAGAATCTAATTTTAAAAATATCAAGTTTAAGATTCGCAATATCACTGATAATCTTCATAGCTATTGCCAGTGGAATAGGTACTTTTATACCTCAAGGTGACAGTAATAAATTCTATATTGAGAATTTCGATAGTGTTCCAATTTTTGGATTTTTAGATGGAGAAAAAGTCTTAAAACTTCAATTGGATCATATATATACAAGCTTTTGGTTTTTATTTACATTAATTCTTCTTTGCATTTCTCTGGCAGCTTGTAGTTTCAGGAGGCAAATTCCTTCATTAAAAGCTTCATTAAAATGGATTGAATATAAGAGCGAAAAAAAATTTAGCAAACTACAACTAACTACAAGTCATCCAATCAATCAAGATGAAGAACATATATCAAAAGTAGATTTATTACTTAAAAAAAAAGGATGGAAAACATACAAATTTAATAGTCATATATCTGCAAGAAAGGGGTTAATTGGAAAAATCGGTCCTTTAGTTGTACATATCGGATTAATAGTCTTACTTATAGGTTCAGCATATGGAAGTTTTACAAGTAAATCAAAAGAACAATATTTACTGCCTGGAGAAACTTTAGATCTTGTTAATGAGAGCACAAACTCAAAAACCAATTTAAAATTAGTAGATTTTTCTATAGAACGTGAAAGTGATGGTGTGCCCAAACAGTTTACTTCAAAATTAAATTTTTCTTCTGAAGACCAGAATTTAAATGAAATAAAAACAACCAAAGTTAATCACCCAATCAGGTTTAAAGGATTAACTATTTATCAAGCAGATTGGGCAATATCAAATGTTGTTTTAGAAATAGATAATATCCTTTATCAATTAGAGTTAAAGGAGATTCCAGAAATCGGTAATCAAGTTTGGGGAGTTTTAGTTGAATTAGGATCGGAGACTAAAAAAAATTTCCTTTTAACAATAGATAATGAAAATGGTCCACTTAAAATCTCGAATATAGAAAATTTTTCTGGGAATAATCTCTATATCAATGACGATCCTTTAGAAGTTAACTCTTCAAAAGTATCTCTGAAAAAAATAATCCCAAGCAGTGGATTAATAATTAAAAATGATCCGTCTATACCATTTATTTACTTTTCTTTTATCTTAATAATTTTTGGAACAATAATCAGTCTTATACCAACTAACCAATTATGGATTCTGGTAAATAAAGAATCACAAAAGTTATCTATTGGAGGCCTTAGTAATAAAAATCTAGTTGGTTTTAAAAAAGAATTTTTTAAATTATCAGACGAAATAAAAAATTTTTAATTTATTTTCTGCCCACTAAAAATATCTAACTGCATAGAAACGTTCCCTCTGGGGTTAAATGCAGCATTTAAATGTATCCAGTGAGGTGAACCTTCATTAACTAAATCATCCATAATTCTATTTACAACTTCCTCATGTGATATTTTTATATCCCTAAAATTATTTATATAAAGCTTTAAAGACTTCAACTCATAGACTTTCAAATTAGGTTGATAAATAATATTTAGCTTTGCAAAATCTGGGTAACCAGAAAAAGGGCACTTACATGTAAATTCAGGTAACTCAATAGAAATTTCATAAATTCTTTTCTTATTTGGATTATCGAAACAAATTATTTTTGATTCTTCAATAATTCTTTCACCATATAGCGGTCTTTGAGTCGAATCTTCTAATTTAGCTGTACTCATTTTTAGTAGAACTTTTTACTAAACCTATATAAAAACTATATATAAAGATAAAAATTCGCAAAAGTATCAACAAACCTAAGTATTACAATTAACTAAGTCAAAAGATGTTAAATCTTATTTTTGTATCATTTATAACATTCATAATGTCCGCCAAAAGGTTTATATGTGAATAGTTCAATGAAAAATTAATGGACATTTGTTTGATAACTATCGATAACAACTTAAATAGATCCCTTCAACCAAAAACTGCAATTGGAATGTTATGGCTTCAAACACACTTTGAGAATGATCAGTGGGGAGCGTTGTCAAATAGTACAGTAATAATTTCTGAAGAAAATTCCCAACTATTAATTGAAGACGCCAAGAATGCAGGCCTTAATGTTGAATGTTTTTCTGATATTTCAATGTTGGATGTTTTCCCAAAAAACAATTAAAATAGGAATGTTCAATCTTTAATCATGAAGAAAATTGAAGCAATCATACGTCCATTTAAGCTGGAGGATGTAAAAATTGCATTAGTAAATTCCGGCATTGTTGGAATGACAGTTAGTGAAGTTAGAGGTTTTGGAAGGCAAAAAGGACAAGTTGAAAGATATAGAGGTTCCGAATTCACTGTTGAATTCCTTCAAAAACTTAAAGTAGAAGTTGTCGTAGAAAATGAAAAGGTTAATTCAGTAATAGATGCGATTGCTGAAGCAGCAAAAACTGGAGAGATAGGTGATGGAAAAATATTCATCACATCAATTGATTCAGTTGTAAGAATTAGAACTGGCGACAAAGACGAAGAAGCTCTTTAATTCAAAGAGTTTCTTTTACTAAATTTTGTATATATTCACTATTAATACTTTTATTTGATTGACTTCCTAAGGTCATCCAAGCTAGATATTCATGATTCCCAGCAGGACCAACCAGCGGAGAAGCTATCAAATTCTTTATATTCCATTGGAAATTCTTAGCGGCATTGATAACAGACTCTATAGCCTCAGTATGGAATTTAGGATTGCGAACAACACCTCCTTTACTGACTTTATCTTTACCTACCTCAAATTGGGGTTTAATTAAAAATATTCCCTCAATACAATCACCTTCTAATAAATTACCAATAGATTTAAAAACTAACTTTAATGAAATAAAAGACAAATCAGCAACAACAAAATTTGGTAATTCATTACTTCTAGATAAAAGATCATTAGGTTTTAAATTTCGAATATTAGTTCGTTCAAAAAGTATAACTTTTGGGTTATTTCTAATCTTCCATGCAGTTTGTCCATAACCAACATCTATCCCATAAACTAACTTTGCGCCTTGTTGCAATAAGCAATCAGTAAATCCCCCAGTAGAGATTCCTGCGTCAATACATATTTTGTCTTTTACTTTAATTTCAAGTTTTTTAAATGCCTCCAATAATTTTTCGCCGCCCCTTGATACAAACATAGGCGCGGAATCAATAAAAAACTCAGATCCAATTAATACTTGTTGTCCAGGTTTATCCAATATTTTCCCATTGATATCTCTAACCTTGCCCGCAAGAATTAAACCTTGGGCTTTTTGACGAGTTTCACATAAACCTTTATTTAGAAGATAAAGATCTAATCTACTTTTTTTAGTCATATATTAATCAATAAAAAAAGACTGAAAAATGAACTTCTATAAGATTAAGATCCAAATTCTTTATTACCTTTCAATTTTAAATAAGAACTAAAAAATTACCCATGATTAACGAAGGAATATATGCAAACATTTTTATATCTAAGCTTTCTTTATTAGCCAGAAAAATGTTACATAGGAAAATAATAATCAGTCAAATATGTTCAATGGCAAGTACATCTTTAAAGGTACAGGGCAATAATTCGATTTTGTTATAAAGTTTAAATTGATAATAAATAAAAATTGTGATCGAGCGTTACACATTACCCGAAATGGGGGCAATCTGGACTGAAAGCGCAAAATTCCAGAGTTGGCTTAAGGTTGAAATAGCTGCATGTGAAGCAAATTTTTCCCTCGGGAAAATACCTGAGAATGCCATGAAAGAGATACGTTCAAATGCCAAGTTTGATGAATCTAGAATTACAGAAATTGAGAAAGAAGTTAAACATGATGTCATAGCATTTCTAACAAGTATTAATGAATTTGTAGGTGATTCAGGAAGATACATACATGTTGGTATGACCAGTAGTGATGTACTTGATACTGGCTTATCCCTTCAGTTAGTAGATTCTTGCGAATTGTTATTAGAAGAAATTGAGAACCTAGAAAATGAGGTCAGATTATTAGCAAGGAAGCATAAAAATACATTAATGATTGGCAGATCTCATGCAATTCATGGGGAGCCAATTTCCTTCGGTTTTAAACTTGCTGGATGGTTAGCAGAAATAATAAGGAACAAAAAAAGATTGTTAACTCTGAAAGATTCTGTAGCAATTGGACAAATAAGTGGTGCAATGGGAACTTACGCTAATACGAATCCTAAAGTAGAACAAATAACTTGTAATTTACTCGGTTTAAAACCTGATACAGCAAGTACGCAGGTTATATCGAGAGACAGACATGCAGAATATGTGCAAACTATTGCACTAGTTGGCGCTTCTTTAGATAGATTCGCAACTGAAATAAGAAATTTACAAAGGACTGATGTTTTAGAAGTTGAGGAGGGCTTTACAAAAGGGCAAAAAGGAAGCTCTGCCATGCCTCATAAAAGAAATCCTATTCGAAGTGAAAGAGTAAGTGGTTTAGCAAGAATTTTGAGGAGTTACGTCTTAACGGCACTTGAAAATGTTCCACTTTGGCACGAAAGAGATATAAGCCATAGTTCAAATGAACGTATCATGCTACCTGACGTATCAATCTGCTTGCATTTTATGCTCAGGGAAATGCAAGATATAGTAAGCAATTTAGAAGTTTATCCAAAAAATATGCTCAAAAATTTAAATATATATGGTGGTGTAATCTTTAGTCAGAAAGTTTTACTTTTGCTTGTAGAGAAAGGCTTGTCTAGAGAAAAGGCTTATAGCTTAGTACAAAAAAATGCGCATCAGGCATGGAATACTCAGAATGGGAATTTCAAACAAAATATAGAGAGAGATAATGAAATTATGGATTTTATTGATCAAAGTGAATTAGAAGAATGTTTTAATCCTTCAATTCATCTTAATAATTTAAGTGTAATATGGGAAAAGTTAGGTATCTAGGATTACTGAAAACCCTATCTAAGTTAAACCAGTGTTTTCAGAGGAATAATGACCAAAAACTTTAGGATTGAAAAAGATAGTATGGGAACAATAGAGGTTCCCATGGAAGCTTTGTGGGGTGCTCAAACACAAAGATCGATATTAAATTTTTCTATTGGAGAAGAATTAATTCCAATTGAGTTAATTTATTCACTGACCCTCATAAAAAAAGCTGCTTCAATTGCGAATTTCAATTTAGGTTTAATAGATAAAAGGAAAAAAGATTTGATTGTAGAGGCATGTACGGAAATACTTGATGGGCTTCACGATTCACAGTTTCCCTTAAAGGTTTGGCAAACAGGTAGTGGTACGCAAACAAATATGAATGTTAATGAGGTAATTTCAAATATTGCAGCTTTAAAAACTAATTCAGAGCTGGGTAGTCATCAACCAATTCATCCGAATGATGATGTAAATAAATCTCAGTCAACTAATGACACTTTTCCTGCTGCTATTCAAATATCTGTTGTAAATGAAATCATCAAAAATTTAGTTCCAACGATCAGAGAACTTACTAAGGTCCTTGATAAAAAAAGTGACGAATGGAAATACCTTATAAAGATAGGAAGAACCCATTTTCAAGATGCGGTTCCCCTTACTTTTGGGCAAGAAATATCAGGATGGTCAAAGCAAATTAAAGATGCTGAGAATGCAATTATTATGAGTCTGAATGAATTGTATTTCTTACCTCTGGGCGGAACTGCGGTTGGCACAGGGATTAATTGTCCAAAAGGATTTTGTGAAGAGTCTATAAAATCAATTTCCGATGATACTAATTTAATGTTCTATAAATCAAAAAATAATTTTTCTATCATGGCATCGCATGATCGTCTTGCTCAAGTAATGAGTCAGATAAAAATATTAGCAGGTGCATTATTTAAAATTTCAAATGATATAAAAATTCTATCTTCTGGTCCAAGATCAGGAATATATGAACTAATTATTCCTCAAAATGAACCTGGAAGTTCTATTATGCCGGGTAAAGTTAATCCAACTCAATGCGAAGCCTTATCAATGGTTTGTACTCAGATAATGGGTCTTGAATATGCAGTCTCAATGGCAAATTCAAGCGGCACTTTACAGATGAATGAATATAAGCCTCTTATTGGATTTAATATTCTCACAAGTTTAAAATTACTTAAAAATGTAATAGAAAACTTCAGAATAAAATTAGTTGATGGGATGGAACCTAATCAAAAGAGAATGAAGTTAAATTTGGAAAATTCACTAATGTTGGTTACAGCCTTAGTGCCAAAAGTTGGTTATGAAAAAGCAGCTGAAATTGCAAACCTTGCCTTCAAAGAATCATTAAATTTAAAAGAGGCAACAATTAAATTAGGTTATTTAAATGAAGATGAATTTGATGAAGCAATGAATATCAATTCAATGATTTGATTAAAAAAATTTAAAAATTATTGTCAACTCTTTTTGTTGCAGGATTAATATCTTCAGAGACTTTTATAAGATCATTAGATTCAGAAACAGGAAAACGGTTAATAGCTTTTAATGCTAACTTAGCTTTGCTTTTTAATTTATTACTAACACCAATACAGTATTGCACTTGAGAAAGGACATCAATTGATCTTCTGATAATCCTCACTACATCACCTTCGTCTAATGAAGTATTAAAAACTAAATCTTTCCATTTTTTTCCTCTTGCCCATTCAGAAATAATTCCAGTCAACTCTGTTTCTAGATAGATAGGAATTTCAATATGAAACTTATTTTGTTGAAAAGAGACTAATTTTCTTAAACCATCTAATTCATTAAAAACATCTATTACCTTTAAAGAAGGCTTGAAATTACACCAAAGATTAGGCCTCCTTACATCAACACATATAGCTTGAATAATTGCAGCTAAATCAGGAGGATCTAAATCGTCTAAATAACCACTAACTAAAACAAGACCAATCCATAATTCATTTTCGCTTCTTATTGCACCAACTGTTTGTCCAACTTCTGTTAATTCCAAATCAATTAAACAACCAAAATGATTCAAAATTTTAATCAAATCAGTAAAAGTTCTCCAGTTATGATTTTCTTTATCCTCAAGAAGTTTTTTTCTAATATTTATTTCTTGTTCAACATCAATTATTTTTTTTCTATATTTCTTTAATTTCTTGGAGTCTCCAAATCTGTGTGCAGGATGATCAGTAACTGTTTCTTCTAAATTATTAATTTGTTGCTTTTGTGCCAAAACTTCCGTTGACAAATCATATTGTGGAGTTTGTAAATCATTTTTTTTAGAAACTTCTAAAATTCGATCCGCATAACACTGCGACATATCATCTCCCCTAAATACCTCTCCAGAAAAATACATCTTTGGCACTTCAAGTCCTAAAACATCAATTGCATCCAATTCATTAAAAATACTTACTATGTATGAGGGTTTTATAAGAATAAATAAATTATCAATTGTCAAACACAATAGACTCTTAATTTTTTGGGATTCATATATTTTCTTACAAATTAATCCTGGAACAATTTTTCTTTTAATTTGAGGAGCTTTGATTGAAATTAAGCTTCCATCTTTAATATATGGGAGTGCATTAGTTATCTCTTCTGATAATTTTTCTGCTGATTGTTTTTCTAAAATTTTCAAGAGTCTTCTCTCTTCTTTTAGACGATTTTTTAACTTTTCGTATGCATCAAAATCTTTCCATGAAACATTAGATGTAATTTTTTTTAATTCAATTAAATCCTTATCTAAATTTTCAAGAATTATATTCTCTCCTGCTGATTCACCTAAATATAAAAAACTACCAAAACTTCTTTTAATTAATTCTTTAGACTTTTCTAAAGTATAACTTTGTAAAAGATTAAGTACCATTCCATAGCTAGGAGTGAATTGACTTTCTAAAGCATTTGGTTTGCTTATAGCCAGTGCACTAGCTTCCTTGGCACCTTCGAATCTTGTTTGTAATGTAACAACATATCCCTGGGTATCTTTTCCTCTTCTTCCTGCTCTTCCTGACATTTGCAAAAATTCACTGCTAAATAATAATCTATGCCCATCTTCTGTCCTTTTTGATAAAGAAGAAATAACGGTTGTTCTTGCAGGCATATTTATACCTGCAGCAAGAGTTTCAGTTGCAAAAACAACTTTTATTAAACCTTGCTGAAATAATTCCTCAACCAATTCTTTCCATGCAGGCAATAATCCAGCATGATGAGATGCAATACCGCGTTTTAATGCCTCGCATTGAGATTTATCTTTAATTGCCTCCTGATTATTTTTAAGATATACATCTAATTTTTGGGATATCATACTTGCTTCTGAATAACTTACTAAAGTTAAATCTTTTATATTCTCAATAGCCTTGTCACATCCTCTTCTACTAAAAATAAAATAAATAGCTGGCAACATATTTCGTTCAGCTAGTTTCGAGATCACAAAGCCAATTGAGGGAGACTTTGGTTGCATTATTCTTCCCACTTTTCCTCTTATTTTCTGCCCTTTAGGAGCTCTCCAAATCTTACAGTTTGGATGAATTCCATTACCCTTATTATTTAAAAGTGGATGGAGGCCTTTAATACTACAAAAAATAAAATCAAGTGGGACTGGTCTCTTATCACTATTAATTAGTACTGTGGGCCCATGAACTTTTTCTATCCAATTTTGTAATTGATCTGCATTTGCTATTGTTGCTGATAAAGCTATTAATTGAGTTCTAGTAGGGCAATGGATTATAGTTTCTTCCCAAACTGTGCCTCTTTGGGGGTCATTCATATAATGACATTCATCAAGAATCACAGATTCTAAATTTTCTAAGGGATCATCAAATTCATCAAATTCGCCATAAAGCATGTTCCTAAAAATCTCAGTCGTCATGACTAAGATTGGTGCTTCTCTATTTATGCTTATATCTCCAGTTAAAAGACCAACTTTATTCTCACCATATTGATTAGAAAAATCTCTAAACTTTTGGTTTGATAGGGCCTTTAAAGGTGTTGTATAAAAAACTCTGCTGTAATGAGATAAGCCTCTATATATAGCAAATTCACCTATCAATGTTTTACCCGAACCTGTTGGTGCCGTTAAAACAACAGAATTTCCGCTATTAATAGCTCGTATTGCTTCTAATTGGAAATCATCTAGCGGAAATGGAAAATATTCCTCTAAATTAAGCAATAATTGTGATTGAAGAGAGGATGAGTTAACTTCTTAATATATGATCTATATAGATATTAATAAACAAAAAATACCTTGCAAACTTTAATAGTAAATCTAAATCTTTTTAATTAAATCCACTATATTTTATTTTGCCAAAATGAAAAAAGTAAAAATTCCAAAAAATAGAATCCGTAAATTAAAAACATTTTCTTTAGGTAAAAAATCATTCGAACTTCTAAGTTTCAATTCGCAAAATAAAAAACTTATAGACTTATGCAGTAATGATTATTTTGGATTAAGTAGGGACAAGGATTTAATAAAAGCTGCTTACGAAATAAGCTTGTTAGAAGGTATTGGTTCAGGAAGCTCTAGGTTTATTACAGGTTCAAGACCAATACATAAATTATTAGAAACAAAACTTGCCAAATGGCTTGATCAAGAGAAAGTATTACTCTTCCCAAGCGGATTTCAAGCAAATATAGCCGCTATCCAAACTTTAGCAAACAGAAATAGTATCGTAATAGCAGATAAATTGATCCATAACTCTTTATTGGTTGGAGTCAAGGCTGCTCAAGCAAAACTAGTTCGATTTTCACACAATAATTTAAAAGACTTAGAAGATAAAATTATTAAATCTAACAAGAAAAAAAATTCCATTCTAGTTGTTGTTGAATCTCTTTATAGTATGGAGGGATCAATTGCTCCGCTCAGAGAAATAACGGAAATTTGCAAAAAAAATAATGTTCAATTATTAGTTGACGAAGCTCATGCAATTGGGATCTTGGGCCCTGAAGGCAGAGGGTTAAGTTTTAATTGTCGTTCAAATATAACTATGATTACTGGAACTTTTGGAAAAGCATTTGGAAGCGGTGGAGCTTTCATAGCTTCAAATTCAGAAATTGGAGAATATCTGATCCAAACAAGTGGTGCATTTAGGTATACGACCGCACTTGCACCATCTTTAGCTGCTGGGGCATTAGAAGGTTTAAAAAAAATTTTAGAAAATAAAGAATGGGGTAATGATTTGTTATCTTCTGCGAATGTATGGAAAGATGAAATTATTAAAAATTTTAGTTTTCCAGTTCAGGGAGATTCTCACATTTTATCAATTATTGTTGGCGAAGAAGAGAAGGCAATTTATCTACAAAAATATCTCGAAAAAAATGGTTTTTTAGCAATTGCAATAAGGCCTCCAACTGTTCCAGTGGGGCAATCAAGAATCAGAATAACAATACGAAGAAACTTAGATTTTAATCTGCTAAAGAATTTCATTGCAGTATTAAAAGAGTTTAAATGAAGCAAATTATTACTCAACATGGGTGGGGACTAAATAAATATTTCTGGGATGATTATAAAGTTGATTTTTTAAATAATAATTGGCATTGGCAAGATAATGAAAGGGGCTATTTTTCGACAAATAATTATCAAGCAAAATGGATTAAAAGCGAATCTAAGAAAGAAATCAGAATGGCTTTATGCCATTCATTTGGTTTTCATTTAATGCAAAAAGAAATTTTAAAAGAATCAACTCATATTGTTCTTATCAATTCTTTTAATAATTTTCTTCCTTTAAGTAATAAGAGAAACTTTATTTTGAGATCTCTAAAAAGAATGGAAACAAAAATCATAAGAGATGAAACTAAGGATATGTTGAAAGAATTTATACATAGATCATTTATGCCAAATGATATGGATAATAGTTTTAAAAATATCTTTTATAAGAGTTTAGAGAATTTAAATAAAAGTCTTCTTTTAAGTGATTTGAAACAACTTTACATCAATAGAGATTTTCCAGTATTTTTAAGAAAAAATTGCAAAATTATTTTTATCAAATCAGAAAATGATTTAATTCTTAACAACGAATCAAATAATATCTTTTTAGATTCCTTAAATAAAGCACTTGATAGGAAGCCAATTTTAATTAAATTAGCTCAGCAAGGTCATTGCTTGAATCATTTAAATTTACACGAGATTTTACTTAATACACTTAATGATTGAAATGGATAATAAAAATTGGAATGAGAAAATAAAAAATAATTTCAATGATGCTGCATATCGGTATCTAGAGTATTCAAATATTCAGAAATTTTTTGCAAAAAAGATTGTTCAATTTATCAAAGAATTAAATCCTCAAACAAATGGTGAATGGATAGATCTTGGATCAGGACCAGGACTATTAGCAGATGAAATAGAAAAAAAATTTTCTTCCCAAAAAGTATCCAGAATTGATTTCAGCAAGAAGATGCTCCTTGAGAATAAATTATCTAGAAAAAAAATTTTATGGGATTTGAATAAAGATTTACCTCCTGAAATAAAAAACTGTTCTCTATTAACATCTAACTTTTGCATACATTGGTTAAACAACCCAAAAAAGACAATAAAAAATTGGTTTAGCAAATTAACTCCTGGAGGTTTTTTAATCATTTCATATCCAACAAAAGATTGTTTTCCTGAATGGAAAGATACATGTAAAAAAATTGATATTGAATATAGTGGTCTTAATTTCCTTTGCTCTAGAGAATTATTAAAAGATTTCAAATCAACTGAAATATATTATTCAGAACAATTTAATTATCTTGAGAATTTTGAAGATGTATATAAGCTTTTTAGAAGCATTAAAAATGTGGGGGCACAATCAACTAATTGTAAACGTAAAACAGTAAAAGAGTTAAAGCAAATTCAAAAGTTTTGGCCAAAGAATTATAATAATAAAGTTAATCTTTCATGGAAAATTGAGATTCAAATCATAAAGAAATTATGAGCATTAACAATGATATTTTCAAATTTATAATTTGTGGAACAGATACTGATATTGGGAAAACCTTAATTAGCTCTTTTTTCGTTAAAGGGTTAAATTCCTTTTATTGGAAGCCTATTCAAAGTGGTATTGAATCGCAAACTGATAGTCAAACTATTGAAAAACTTACACAAGTAAATAAAGAGAAAATCATCAAAGAAGCTTATGTCTTTACAAAACCTCTATCTCCTCATTGGGCTGCTGAAATAGATCAAAAAACTATTAACTTTGACAAGTTGAGTTTGCCAAAAGTGCAAGGCTCATTAATTGTAGAAACTGCAGGTGGATTAATGGTTCCAATAACACGCAATTTTTTGCAAATAGATCAAATAAAACAATGGAATCTTCCGGTAATACTTGTATGTAAGAGCTCACTTGGCACTCTTAACCATACCCTGCTAAGTATTGAGGCTTTAAAACGAAGAAATATTGAGATTTTAGGTTTAGTAGTCAATGGCGAAAAACACCAAGATAATCCAAAAACGCTAGTTGAGTTTAGTGGTATTCCTTTAATTGCTGAATTTCCTTACATCAAAAAAATGGACTCAAATAATTTAGATATACTATGGAAAGAACTAGACATCAAGAATAAGTTGATCTCACTTTTCGAATCAAAAAAAGTTAAATGAAATCTTTGGATTCAGAATCTCCAAATCAAGCTTGGCATCCAAATATTTGGCCACCTTTTACACAAATAAATACCAGCAAACCACAAATAGAAGTAACGCATGGTAAAGATGCTCTCCTATTTACTAAAGATCCTAAAAAAGAGCTAATTGACGCAATTAGTAGTTGGTGGGTAACTCTTCATGGCCACAGTAACGAATATATTGCGGATGCTATTTTCAATCAAGCAAAAAATCTTGAGCAAGTTATATTTGCTGATTTTTTACATCCACAGGCAAAAAAATTAGCAGAGAGGCTTAGTAGATTAACAAAACTAGAAAGATTATTCTTTTCTGATAACGGTTCTACTGCAGTGGAAGTAGCTTTAAAAATTGCCTTCCAATCATGGCAAAATAGAGGAGAGACAAGGTCTCAAATAGTAGCTTTTGATGGTGCATATCATGGAGATACATTTGGAGCAATGGCTTTAGGAGAAAGAAATATTTTCAATGAAAATTTCGATAATCTTATGTTCCCAGTTAGAAGAGTGCCATGGCCCTCAACTTGGATAAATGACGAAAAGGTAGAAAACAAAGAAAGTGAGGCAATCCAAAAATTAGAAGCTCTTCTTAAAACTCCCACAGTAGCAGTTATCCTTGAGCCACTAGTTCAAGGCGCAGGAGGCATGAATATGGTTAGACCTCAGTTCATTAAAAAAGTTTCAGAAACTATAAAAAATAATAATTCTTTATTAATTGCAGATGAAGTATTAACTGGTTTTGGAAGATGTGGAAGCCTTTTTGCATTTCAAAAATCCAATATCATTCCTGATTTAATAAGTATTTCAAAAGGCTTAACAGGCGGATTTTTACCGATGGGAATTACTTTATGTAAAGAAAAAATTTTTCAATCGTTCATTGATGATTGCCCAAGAAAAACTTTTTGGCATGGACATAGTTTTACTGCTAATCCTTTAGGTTGTGCTGCGGCAAACGCTAGCCTTGATTTATTAAAGAAAGAACCACACAAATACCTTTCATTTGAAGAAAAACATTTATCTCATTTAATTAAATTTAAAAATTTACCATACATAAAAAAGATAAGGGTATCCGGCACAATTGCTGCATTCGATTTAGATATTGGGAACAAAAAAGGTTATTTCAATAATATTGGGAAAGAAATAAAAAATCTAGCAATGGAGCAAGGTTTATTTATTAGACCCCTCGGGAATGTTATTTACCTCTTACCACCTCTCTGTATAACGGATGATCAATTAGAAAAAAGTTACTGGATAATAAGGCAAATATTAGACAATTTATAAATAAAAATTTAAGGTCCCTGAAGTATTGCATTTTCCACATCTTCTCTATTAATGCAATAGGAAAATAGTCTTTTACTTTCTTGTCCTTCACTTTCCCAGATAACACTTAAATCTTCTTGTTCAAAAAGAATAGTCGCATTCCAATTAGAAAGTAACAGATACCATTTAGCTGGATTATTAACATCCTTCACTGCACCTAAATCAGTTAGCCACAATTCCAATGATTGAAGTGAATGTTGGTTGATAGGTTTTTTTGAGAGATTCACAGACTTTTTTTAAAGTATTATTTTACTAACCAGGTTGGTATTGTATCTAATTCTTTGCCAGTAAAAGAAGCAATAAAAATTGAACAAATCAAGCTAATTGAAATGATAATAAATAAAAGGAATAACGAAAACAATTCCCCATTTGAAAAAGGTCTTCGGTTCTCTACTAAATTTTGATTTTTTGAATCGATTTTTAAACTATTTAAAACTTTATTCTTATTCTTACTTCTAAATTTTTTCTTTAATTTGTCATCATATATTTTCCTCAAATTACTATTATTCAAATTTTCATAAGCTTCCAAAACTTCTTGGAATTTACTTTTAGCTTCGTCTATTTCTAAAGAAGTTGTATCAGGATGCAACTCAATGGAAAGTTTGCAAAATGCCTTTCTTAATTCATAATTTGAGGCATTTTCATCTACACCTAAAATTTTGTAATAAGAAATTTCCCCTTTCAAAATAATCGTTTATTAATATTGTAATTCTAATAAATTTTTAATAAATAGAATGTATTTAATGAATAGTAAAAATTTATATTTATAACGAAATGAAAAAACAAAACATTCCAGAAGAAATTTTTTCTTTAATAACTGAAGAAGAGATAATTATGTTTCAAGAATTGCAAATTAAAATTAAAGAATTAAATAAAAAAACCAACTTAACAAGATTAATTAATAGGGATGATTATTGGGTATCTCAAGTTTTTGACAGTATTTGGCCCTTTAAAACTTTCTCGAATTTTAATTTTGATAATAAAAAATTTTTAGATATTGGATCCGGCTGTGGCTTCCCTGGTTTAGCTTATGCCATAACTCATCCCACTTCAGAAATATACTTAGTAGATTCCTCCAAAAAGAAAACAGATGCACTAAAAGTCTTAATTAAAGAGATCAATTTCAAAAACAATATTCATATAATAAATGATCGTATTGAAAATTTAGCCCATCAATCGTTAATGAGAAATAGTTTCCATATAGCTACTACAAGAGCGGTGAGTAACCCATCAACAGTTTCAGAATATATATTACCTATGCTAAAAAAAGAAGGATTAGGAGTTTTATATTGTGGGAAATGGACTGATGAAGAAAGTAAAAATCTAGATAAAACTTTAGAAATATTAGAAGGAAAATTTAAAGAGAAAAAGAATATTTTATTACCAAAAAGTAAAGGCACCCGAAATATTATTCTTATTCAACCTAAAAATTTTTGTCCTGAAATTTACCCAAGAAAAGTTGGTAAACCTGAGAAAAATCCATTATAAAATTATTTTTTTGATAATCTTTTAATAGAGTTATCTCCAAACTTTTCTTTTAAAGTTTTTAATTTTCTTATTACTTTTTTTGGATTTATATGGCCTTCTAAAACTTTCAATAATTGGCCTTCGGAAACATCGACATCTAATAAATTAGCATTACATCCTGGAAACCAATGACTTCCATTCCCAAGCAATTGATATCTAGCTCTTGCAAATCCTTCCATATCCAAAGAATCTATTAAATTTGAAAGCCAAAGCAGAATGGGAATATT
The DNA here is from genome assembly GCA_003212655.1 of Prochlorococcus sp. AG-436-D21. Lineage (GTDB taxonomy): Bacteria > Cyanobacteriota > Cyanobacteriia > PCC-6307 > Cyanobiaceae > Prochlorococcus_A. The sequence continues at coordinate 46,744 of QCPF01000002.1, forward strand.
AATATTTCCAGGGGTGTATTCCCAACTCGGTAAATTTTTATTCCAATTTTGATACCATTCAAAACCTAAAGCATTTATTGATTCCTCCCTTAATCTATTTACTATTTTTGGAACATAATGTTCAGTTTCTGATAACAAAGAGACCGCTTCTAAATGAAGATCAAAATCTGACTCTTTTGCAATGCCCACGCTGAGAGTGTGGACATTTTGGTTCCTTAAGCAAAAAAGATCATTAAAAACTATAGGATGAAGCGGACTACAAAGTTCCAACATTTTTGTTGAAGGAGTATGAAGATGTCCCCCTTTATCAGTAGGACTTATTATGAAAACCCCAAGATCATATTTATTTGCTAATTTAATAACCTTTGTATTTTCTTGATTAATGTAATACCAGTGCAAATTAACATAATCAAATAAGTTTGTTGATATGGCCTTTTCAATAAGCGAAGATTTGCCATGGGTTGAAAATCCAATAAATCCAATTAAATTTTCTTTTTGAAAATTTCGCAAAATATCAATACAACCTCCATCTCGAACAGCCTGATCTAAATGTTCCGCCGTATTAATACCATGTATTGCTAACAAATCAATTTTTTTAACTTTCAATTTTTCAATACTTGTTATGACGTCTTTCTCAAAAATTGTCGGATCACTATTTGGGGGGATTTTTGTTTGAATAATATTTGGGATTTTATTAGTATTTTTAAATCCCATCCCTAATTGCACCTCTGAAGTTCCATAATACTTGGCAGTTTCTACATGACTTAAGCCATATTTATTTGCCAAATTTAAAATATTCTCTAGTTTATTTTGCTCTTCATATGAAATCGCAGAGAAATCTAGTTGATCCCAACTTTTTTGAAATCTCATGCCTCCTAAAGACAAAATAGGAATTTTTAGATTGGTTCTACCAAATCTCCGATACTGCATCTTCTAAAAATTAATGCTTATTCATTCTGGGTGGTTTTCCAAATGATTGAAACATATCCCTATCGAGAGAATTTTCCAAATCATCCAATTCTTCAAAATTTACCCAGTGAATACAATCCACAGGGCACGTATCTATCGCTTCTTGAATTACATCAGCACTATCTCCATCTTGCCTAATAGCTCGACTCCTACCATGAAATTCATCAACCATAAAAGTGTTCGAAGCTACGTGTATACAATATTTGCAGCCAATACATTTAGCCTCATCAACCCAGACAGCTTTTTCTGCTAATTGTCCTCCCAATACAGGCTCCCAGCCCGTAATCTCAGTATTCTCTTCAAGATTATCAAATGGATCTATAAAATCCATAATCTGATATTAGTTATCCCACTTAGTCAAAACCAACTCAATAGAACCATCATTTTTATTTTTTTGCTCTACAATTTGATACCCATCCTCATTAGTTTTTGAAATAATTGTATGGTAAGCATACATTTGAGTGACTTTAGAAATAAATCTTTCTACTGGTATCTCAAATTTCCAAAGATCAAGATCAGTAACTAATTCATAAGAATTAGAGTTGTTTTCCCATTTAAATCCAACTTTGGTGTCACCCGGTAAATTCATGCTTATATCAACCGCTGTAAACTTGCCTCTATAGCCCTTTACAAACTTTTCTTCTTGATTAATGGGATAACCAAGATGGTTTAAAGCCTTAATCAATGGCTCTGCTTCTTTAAGCTGGGTTTTGATTGTACTAAAATGTGACATTAGATTCGTTGTTTAATTGTTTTAAGTTTTCATTTTCATTAGAGATGAAAGCATCAGATGTTTTATTCTTAACTGTTACTTTACCGAGAGCATCTTCGAGATTTTTTGTAGCTTCATTGCATGAATTACCAGTAAATCCCTCAACAGACTCTTCAACTCTTCCGTCTTGATGAATTTTGAATCTCAATGTTTTTTGAGGCATTAAATTCAAGTACTGAGTACTTTTACTTTATATAGAATAACGAAAATATTTTGTTTCAGTTGGTACAAGTTAATTAATTTTAATTTTTATATTGAATATCTAATAAATTAATTTATTATGTACCTTTCTGGTAAAAAATTAAGATTTTTAATTATAAAAACCTTGCATCCCCATTGAATCCAATGCAGTTTTTGCTTCTTCCATAACAGATGGCTCTTTATCAAAAAGAGCTATTTTAGTACATTCATCAACGAAACTTTCTTGAAATGTATTATTTAATTTTTCGTACAACCTACACAATGACCAGATGCAGTTACTTCTTACACCAGATTCATTATCAATCTTTAAACTTATTAAAAGTTGTTCTGCTGCTAATTGAGCATTTTCCAAAGAAACATTTCCAATTTCAGCTAAAGAACTAGATGACCATAACCTGACTGCAGCTACATCATTTTTTAAAGCACGAATTAATGGCTTTAAAACAATTTGATCATCATAGTTAGCTAAGCTCCACGCAGTCGCCCTTCTTACATAGGCATTATCATCAGCCTTCAAAAGACTGACAAGTTTCTTTACTGCGGGAGGGCATGGATTACGACCTAAAGCATATACCGCACTCATTCGCTCAACAGGACAAGGTTGATCAAGTAATGGTAACAAAAGCGGTAAAGATCTTTCATCTCTATATTCACAAAATATTCTTAAGCCTTGTATTCTTTCTTCTCTATTGCCTTCTAACATTTTTAAAGCTTCATTGCACTCTTGAGTTACGTTTAAACCTTTTGAAAAAGCATCTTCATCAATTTGCTCTAATGGATCTATTTCGATCTCTAATGCTAATTCTCTTGCCAAAACATCTGGATCAACTGCAATTTCAGCAAGGCTTTCTTTTTTAGGATCCTTATTTTGTGTCATTTTCAAATACTAAAAATATTAATTCATGGGAGCAGGCGACATCATATCCCCTGGCAACCAAATTCTTGCACTAACTGCAAAGAAGGCAATCCCAAAAAGTGCGACGATAGCGAAAGGTAAAATTTTTGTCTTAATAAAACCCAAAGATCTAAAATTGGTTATGTCAATAATAACCTTTTTAATATACTTTTTAATGTACTTTTAAAAAATTTCCTTAGACAATATTATTTTTTCTTGCATTTTGTCTTAACTGACCGCAAGCAGCATTTTTATCTAGACCTCTGCTTTTTCGGAAGCTAACAGCAATACCATTATTAGAAAGTCTAGATTGGAATAATTGAATATTTTTTAAAGATACTCTTTTAAATTCAACCTCATCAATTTGATTGTATTGTATTAAATTTACGTGGCATTGAAACCCTCTCAGCAAATTACTTAATTCATTAGCATGTTCTAATTTGTCATTAATCCCACTTAGCATTAAATATTCAAAACTTACCCTCCGACCAGTATCTCTTACGTATTGCTTACAGTCTTCAATTATATTTTCGATCTTGTAGTTTTTTGCACTTGGTATTATCTTTTCTCTTATTTTTTGGTTTGAAGCGTGTAGGCTAATCGCTAATGTAAATTGACAATTACTTAATATTTGAAAAGACTTTGCTGATAATTTTTTTATCATTTTTGGGACAGCGACAGTGCTTACAGTTATCTTTCTCTGGCTAATTTGAAAATCCTCATTTATAGATCTAATTGACACGAGCAACTCATCAATATTCAATAAGGGCTCACCCATGCCCATGAAAACAATATTGGTCACTTTTCTATTCATTTCATTTTCGATAAATAAAATTTGATCTAAAATTTCACTTGCTTTTAAAGATCTCTTCAAACCTTCCTTGCCAGTCGCGCAAAATTTGCAGTCCATTGGGCAACCAACTTGACTAGAGAGACAAGCAGTTAGTCTTTTTTCAGTTGGTATACCAACACACTCAATACTTTCATTATCGTTTGTAGAAAGTAACAATTTTAGAGTCCCATCGTTAGCTAAGTTTCTTTCCTGAACACTTAGGTCACTTAATTTAAAACCATCATTTATTAACTTCTTTCTGAAATCTAAAGGTAAGACTTCAATTTGATCAATACTTTTATTCTTATTTCTATAGTTATATATCCAATTATAGATTTGGCGACCCCTAAAAGCAGCTTGACCATAATCTAAAGCCACATTTTCTAAATCTTTAACACTACTTCCAAGAAGATTTTTCAAATTAAGTAGTCTTTATTTAAAAAACTATTTTTACCATAACAGCAAACCATGTTTTAAAAAGAATTCTGTAAGGATAAGAGCAATAAAACCAATCATGGCCATTCTCCCATTAAGTCTTTCATTATAAAAATGAAATCCATAACGTGGTAATTTTCTTTTGGGGACAATCTCTGGCTTAATCATCACTTACAAATTTTTAAAAATCTATTCTAGTCACTAAATATAATAATAGATAATATTTATTCATCAGAAAGAAGGCCCTCCTCCTGCAAGCCCTCTAATGCGGCAGGATCTGGTAGTTGATCTTCAGAAAATTGATTTTCAGCATTAGGCCTTGCAAAGGCAGCAAAATTACTCGAAGAAGAATCGATTCCATGGCGGTTTCGCGTTGTCTCCAAATCTTCATCACTAGGATCATCAAGTATTGCTGTAGAGCTTACGGCAGGTGTTTGAGGCATATCTACTGTATAATCTGGCCTTAAATTCTGTGCTCTTCTGTAGCCAGCAGATTCTTCTGCAAGGATATCGGGATGAGGACCAGCCTCTGAGGATAATTCCTCAACAAAACCACTAAACCCAGTACCAGCAGGTATTAATCTACCAATAATAACATTTTCTTTTAATCCTCTTAACCAATCAGATTTGCCTTCAATTGCAGCTTCTGTAAGAACCCTTGTTGTTTCTTGGAAAGATGCAGCAGAAATAAAGCTATCTGTATTTAGAGAGGCTTTAGTAATGCCCAACAAAACAGGTGTAAATTCTGCTGGAGCTCCTCCTGTAATTGCCATTGCTTGGTTTGTATCTTCCACTTGCCTCAGTTCTATGAGTTCACCAGGCAAAAGAGTAGTATCCCCAGCATCTTCAATACGGACTTTGCTTGTCATCTGTCTAACGATAACTTCAATATGTTTATCATCGATTGCTACACCCTGTGACTTATAAACATTTTGGACCTCACTTACCATACTTCTTTGTAGTTTTGATATAGATTCTCGGGCTGCATCTATCAGAGGTTTTTGATCTTTTAAATCATTGAAAAAGCAATCTAATAATTCATGTGGATTAACTGGACCATCAGTTAAAGATTCACCACCTATTACTTGTTGTCCATCACTAACCATGATATTTTTTCCAACTGTTAGTTGATATTCATTAACTAAATCATCTTTTTCAATAACCGATAAAGAGACTGATTCTTCGTCATTACCTTGTTTAATTTGAACAATTCCAGATTTTTTACATAGAATTGCAGAATCTCTAGGTCTCCTAGCTTCTAACAACTCTTCAATACGTGGCAATCCTTGCACGATATCTCCAGTTTTTTGCCTCTCAAAAACAAGTAAAGCTAAACCATCTCCTCTAAGAACTAAATCTCCGTCTTTAACATGTAAAACTGAGTCGGGAGAAACCATATAAGGCCTGCCAAGTCTCAAGGTTACAGAGCTATTAGAAATTTCTTCTATTTCTCCACATGAACTTGATTTGACAGAGTTGCTAATAGGATCACCATCAACTACCCGATCACCAACTTTAACTACTGCTTTATCACTAATTTTAATTTTGATTTTATCTTCTTGTCTTTCAACAATTAACCTTCTTATGGGCTCATCGTCAACAATATTTGGTAATTGAACCAATCCCTTCTCTTTACAAAGAATTTGAGTAGTAGCTATTACATCTCCTGCCTTCACTATTTGGTCATTATTGACTTGAAGTTCTGTATGTGTTGAGCCATGACTGGAATCAGAAATAGTATCTCTTCTTACAAGAATAGACTCCAAAATGACAAGATTTAATCTATTTATTGATGAATCATTTTTGTCTTCAATCGACTCGACGTCAATAGTCATTTGAGGAGTAGCATTAAAGCTTTCAATGCTTAAATGTGTTCTAAGCAATTCGACTCCTTCAACTGATTTTATCAATTCACCGTCTTTATAGGTAAGCCTTTGAATAGCTTTTAAGCCTAAATGTGGTCCTTTTTCCTGCTTGACATGTGAAAGTTGGGGTATTTCCGCTTGATCAGGAATAGTAAATTCTTCAACAGTTCTTAACAACAAGCCTCGACATTTAGAGGTTTCTAATTTTTGAACAAATAATATTTCTTTATTATCAATACCATCTAAAATCTTTTCGCCTGGATTAACAAGATTTCCTTCTTCTGTAAATCTATTCAAGACTTCTTCATCATCACACTCATGAAAAGTTCCATTTCTTACAGTTATTTCACGAAGGATATCATTTTTTTGAGTGACAGTAACAATTCCTGATGTTTGACTAAAAATATCTTTTACAACTTCTGTCCCAGCTTCAATCCATTTCATATCTTCAATCATTAAAAGAGATATGTCCTTATTGATTTCATGTGTCTCTTGAGGAATCCAAAGCAATGTCCCCCCTTGACTTACTTCAAAACCATTTTTGGATGATCTTGCTTTTTTGACACTTAATCCCGGTGCATACTTTACAAGACCTCCAGTTTTTGTACGGAACCTTTCATCCGATAAATCTGCTATTACCTCACCATTACTGATTTTACTTCCAGGAGAAATATTTAATCTATAAGATGTACCATCACTAGATTCCAAATTATATATTTGACCTGAATGAGTAGATTCTTCAATTAATTGAAAATTAGTTAAAGACATGGAAGTAGTAACAATCTGAACCTCTCTTGAGTCTCCTATTGAATCTCTCAATCGAACTTGTCCACCAAATTCACTTGATTGACTTGCCTCAGCCAAAACGGTACCTTCATCTACAGATTTTCCAGATGTGATAACCGGTCTTGCATTAGGAGGCAAGTTGTAAACATCTCCAGCCAAAACCCACAATCTGCCTAATCTTTGAGCTTTTAAGGTAATATTACCCTGTCTATCAGTTACCTCCTTTGGTTGAATAACCTTGTCATACTTAACTTGACCAGCCAAATCACAGATAACATCTTTTGTTGCTTTTTCAACACTCTTTTTCACGACTCCAGCAATAATCTGAGCAACAGTTATATCAGAATTAATTTCTTCACCGTCATCTACAAATAAAAGGGATCCACTAGAAACTTCAATTTTTTGGGCTTTGCCAGAATTATTTCCTTGAGGAACTATTTTTAGTATGAAATCAACTTCCGCTTGTTTAGCTTCTACTCCGTGTGGTGTTCTATAACCTCTAAGCTTTGCTTTGGAACTAAATTCAACTTTACCAGAAATTTTTGATCTTACTACTCCACTTTCAGCGGTTGATACACCTCCAGTATGGAAGGTTCTCATTGTCAATTGAGTTCCTGGCTCGCCAATAGATTGAGCAGCAATGATTCCAACTGCCTCACCTAAATCAACCAAATGATTATGAGCCAATGCCCATCCATAACACCTCCTACAAACAGATCTATTAGCTTCACATGTTAATGGAGATCTTATTTTTACTGTATTAATAGATGCTTTCTCCATTTCTCTTGACAATGCTGGATCTATTGCAGTGTTTTGAGGAACAATAAGGTTATCTTCAGCATCAACAATATCCTCAGCGGTGAGCCTACCAAGAAGCCTTGCTCCAAATTTACCATCTTCAGCTTTAACAACTATTGATCTTTTTGTTCCACAATCTTCTTCTCTAACTATTACATCTTGAGCCACATCCACTAATCTTCGAGTCAAGTAACCAGAATCCGCAGTTCTTAAAGCAGTATCAACCAAACCTTTCCTTGCTCCATAAGAAGAAATTACATATTCAGTAACTGTAAGTCCTTCTCTAAAATTGGTTCTTATTGGCAGGTCAATAATTTCTCCTTGAGGATTAGCCATCAATCCCCTCATACCAACAAGTTGTCTTACCTGAGACATATTACCCCTTGCTCCTGAATTAGCCATCATCCATACAGAATTAAGAGGATCATTTTGATTAAAATTATTCTTGACAGCATCTACCAATCTTTCATTAGTTTCAGTCCAGGTATCTATAACTTTTGTATGCCTTTCAACTTCGGTAATTTCGCCAAGTCTATAGCATTCTTCTGTAGCAGATATTTGCTCTTCAGCTTGCCCTATTAAATCCTGTTTAGCTTCAGGAACTTTTAAGTCATCTACTGATATAGAGACAGCTGCTTGGGTAGCATATTTAAATCCTAAGTCCTTTAAATTATCAGCCATGGCTGCAGTTATAGCAGTTCCATGAGTTTTATAAGCCCAAGAGACTAAATTTTTTAAGCCTTTTTTATCAACTACCTTATTCTTAAATGATGGGGGCGTTTTAGCTAGATCAGGCATTGTAACTGGATTATTCTTTTTTGAGTTTTTAGTAGTTTTACGTACTCTGGATGTTTTTTTAGGTTTAGATGAAGTCATGATTTTTAAGTAATTGAAAATTAATTTTTAAAGGTTACGTTTTAGATACAGAATCTATGATGGTATAGTTCATAACTACTCTCCCAACAGTTGTCAGCACAAATCTACTTATTAATTTATCATCAGAGTCAAATCTATCCCTTCTTAAATTCCAGATTTCTAATCTTGATCCATCGTCTAACTCTTGTGTTTTTTGTGGACTACGCATTTCGTCTTCATCTTCAACTTCTCCATTAAATCTAACCCAGACCCATTCATGTAGGTTAAGTCTTTTATCTTCAAAAGCAAAAATAACATCTTCTAATGAAGCAAAAGTAGTCTTATTGTCTCCGAATTCTGGTTTTTGATAATTAGGTTGCAAAGCTGTGAGATAATAAGATCCTAAAACCATATCTTGTGATGGAGTCACAATTGGTTCCCCAGTAGCAGGAGAAAGGATATTATTACTGGCCAACATAAGCATGCGTGCTTCAGTTTGTGCCTCTAAAGCCAGAGGAACATGAACTGCCATTTGATCTCCATCAAAGTCAGCATTGAATGCAGGACAAACTAAAGGATGGAGTTGTATTGCTCTGCCTCCAACTAATTTCGGTTCAAAAGCTTGAATTCCTAAACGATGCAGCGTAGGGGCCCTATTTAAGAGAATTGGATGCCCTTCAATAACTTCCTGAAGTACCTGCATAACTTCGTCATCTGCTTTTTGAATTAATTTTTTTGCAGCTTTAATATTATTCACAATATTTTGTCGTATTAATCTATGAATAACAAAAGGTTGAAAGAGCTCTATGGCCATTTCTTTTGGAAGACCACACTGATGCATTTTTAATTTGGGACCCACAACTATTACAGATCTTCCTGAATAGTCAACACGCTTTCCAAGAAGATTCTGTCTAAATCTTCCTTGTTTTCCTTCAATTATGTCACTTAAGGACTTAAGAGCTCTATTATTTGCTCCAACTACAGTCCTTCCTCTCCTCCCATTATCTATTAGGGCGTCAACTGCCTCCTGAAGCATTCTTTTTTCATTTCTTACGATAATTTCAGGAGCTAAAATTTCTTGAAGCCTAGCTAATCTATTATTTCTGTTTATAACTCTTCTATACAAGTCATTTAAATCTGAAGTTGCAAATCTTCCACCATCAAGCTGAACCATAGGCCTAAGATCAGGAGGTATGACTGGGATTGCATCTAGTACCATCCATTCTGGTTTAGCATTAGTTGCAATGAAATTATCAATAACTCTTATCCTTTTTATAAGCTTTGCCCTTTTTTGCCCTTTGCTATTAGTAATTTCTTCTCTAAGCTCCTCAGCAACCTGATTTAAATCAAGATCTTCAAGTAATTGCTTCAGTGCCTCAGCACCAATTCCAACAAAAGGTTCATTTTCGATAGTTGAATCTTCAGCATAAATTTCATCTTCAATTTCCAGCCACTCATCCTCAGTGAGTAATTGCTTATATTTAAGTTCTTTATGATCACCTGGGTCTAAAACGACATAACAATTAAAATAAACTATTTGTTCTACATCTCTAAGCGGAATATCCAAAAGTATTGCAACATAACTAGGGATTCCTTTCAAATACCAAACATGGGAAACTGGCGCAGCAAGTTTTATATACCCCATCCTATGCCTTCTGACTCTGCTTTCAGTTACTTCAACACCACATCTCTCACAAACAATGCCGCGATGTCTTACCCTTTTGTACTTTCCGCAATGGCATTCCCAATCTTTAGATGGCCCAAAAATCTTTTCACAAAACAATCCATCCATTTCTGGTTTAAGTGTCCTGTAATTAATAGTTTCAGGCTTCGTAACTTCACCAACTACTTGTCCATTGGGCAATGTTCTCTGACCCCAATCCATTATTCTTTGTGGAGAGGCTATTGAAATTTTGACGTAATCAAAGTGATTTTCAGTTCTTAAGTTGCTGTTTGTCATTTTTGGCTAATTTAAATTAAATGGTTTTTATTGAGTATTTAATCTTCCTCATATTCAGAAGTTCCGAGTGATTCGTAAGTTGGCCTTGATGGAGTATTTCTTCTCGGATTAATGTCTTGCATTAAATCTACCTCTTGCCCTTCATCTGTATAAACTCCAATATCCAAGCCTAAAGATTGTAATTCTCTCATCAGAACTTTAAATGACTCAGGAGTACCAGGCCTTGGGATAGGTTTACCTTTTACGATCGCATTAAGCGCTTCATTTCTTCCTTGCATATCATCAGATTTAACTGTTAACAATTCCTGAAGAGTATAAGCAGCTCCATAAGCTTCAAGAGCCCATACTTCCATTTCTCCCAGCCTTTGTCCACCTTGCTGAGCTTTACCACCCAACGGTTGCTGTGTAACCAAAGAGTATGGACCAGTTGATCTAGCATGAATTTTATCGTCCACCAAATGGACTAATTTTAGGAAGTGAGAGTATCCGACAGCAACTGGCTGATCGAAGGGTTCTCCTGTTCTACCATCTTTAAGTAGTAACTTGCCTGGATCTTCAGGATTGTAAACCCATGCTTTACCTGGCTGTTTTGCAGCTTCTTCTAAAAATGCTTGAACAGTCTGATGTGATTTTTCTGCTCCATACATTTCATCAAATGGAACAACTTTAACCCGGCAATTTAAGTTGGCAGCAGCCCAACCCATCAATAATTCAAAAACTTGACCTACATTCATCCTACTTGGAACTCCTAAGGGATTAAGGACTATGTCTACAGGTGTTCCATCAGGTAAATAAGGCATATCCTCTCTTGGTAATATTCGACTAATAATTCCTTTATTTCCATGCCTCCCAGCCATTTTGTCACCCACTTGAATTTTTCTTCTCTGAGCCACATAAACTCTAACGACCATGTTGGCTCCAGGAGGTAATTCATCACCTTGTTCTCTAGTATAGATGCGAACATCCAAAACCCTTCCCTTTTCAGTTTTAGGTACTCTGAGAGAATTATCTCTCACATCTCGAGCCTTCTCTCCGAATATAGCTCTTAACAGTTTTTCTTCAGGTGGTTGGTCTGATTCCCCTTTTGGAGTCACTTTACCTACAAGAATATCTCCACTTTCGACAAAAGCACCAATCCTAATAATTCCCATCTCATCAAGATTATTCAGGCTTTCTTCAGAAATATTGGGAATTTCTCTCGTGATTTCTTCAGGTCCTAACTTTGTTTGTCTTGCTTCAATTTCATATTTTTCAATATGTACCGAAGTATATAAATCATCAGTTACCATCCTCTCACTGACAAGTATTGCATCTTCGTAGTTGTATCCCTCCCATGGCATGTAAGCGATTAAAACGTTTTGGCCAAGGGCTATTTCCCCTCCTTCACATGCGGATCCATCTGCTAAAACCTGACCAGATATAACTCTATCTCCAATTTTCACTATAGGTCTTTGATTGAGACAAGTATCTTGATTTGATCTTTGATATTTCTGAAGATAATGAAAATGTTCATTACCATGCTCATCTTTAACGATAATCTCATTAGCGTCTACGTAAGATACAGTTCCATTAACTTTTGTTATGGGGACCATCCCCGAATCTCTGGCAACTTGTGATTCTAAACCTGTACCAACTAAAGGACGTTCTGGTCTGAGCAATGGAACGGCTTGGCGTTGCATATTGGACCCCATCAGAGCTCTATTAGCGTCATCATGTTCCAAGAAAGGAATAAGTGAAGTAGCAACTGAAATTACCTGAACGGGAGAAAGTTGTACGTAATCAACTTGATGGGGAGGAACTTTTTCAAAATCCTGTCTATATCTTACTGGTATTAAATTTGCAATTATATTGCCGTCCTTGTCAGTTGCTACGTCTCCAGGTGCCACCCTACACTCATCTTCTAAATCAGCTGAAAGATAAACAGGATTACCTTCTTTATTAACTTTACCGTTATTAACTTCCCAAAAGGGTGTTTCAATAAAACCATACTCATTAACTCTTGCGTGAGTAGCTAAAGAATTTATAAGTCCCGCATTAGGACCTTCAGGTGTCTCGATAGGACACAATCTTCCATAATGTGAAGGGTGTATATCTCTAACCGCAAAGCCTGCTCTTTCTCGAGTTAAACCTCCTGGACCTAATGCTGAGATTCTTCTTTTATGTGTTAATTCAGCCAGAGGATTAGTTTGATCCATAAACTGACTTAACTGACTGGAGCCAAAAAATTCCTTTATAGCAGCAACCAAAGGTTTAGGATTAACAAGTTGAGCGGGAGTTAGAGAATCTGTTTCTCCTACAGTCATTCTTTCTTTGATAATTCTCTCTAAACGATTAAGTCCAACCCTAACTTGATTTTGAAGAAGTTCTCCTACTGATCTAACTCTTCGATTACCAAGGTGATCTATATCATCCAAACTAGCACCGCCAATATCCAATTCTAGATTAATTAAATAATCAATGGTAGAAAGTACATCTTCATGGGTTAGTGTTCTCACTTCGTCTGGCACGGTAAGTCTCAATTTTTTATTAATTTTATATCTACCAACTCGGCCTAAATCGTATCTTTTGGGATCAAAAAATCTACTGTTTAATAGCTGTTGTCCGCCAGAAACCGAGGGTGGTTCACCTGGACGTAGCTTCTTGTATAGCTCTAGTAATGCCTGATCTTCTGAATTTATACCATCGTCATTAGCTGAATCAATTGAGTTTTGATAAAACTCGGGATGCCTAAGCTTATCGACCACATCATTGTCTGAAAGACCCATCGCTCTCATCAAAACATGAGCATTGATTTTTCTAGTTTTATCGACTCTCACATAAAGTAAATTATTTTTATCAGTCTCAAATTTTAACCATGCACCTCTATTAGGGATAACGCTAGCGTTGTAAGTTCTTCGACCATTTTTATCCAGTTCATCTTTGAAATATACTCCAGGACTTCGAACAATTTGATTAACAATAACTCTTTCTGCACCATTAATAATGAAAGTTCCTCTTTCAGTCATTAATGGTAGTTCTCCAATAAATACCTCTTGTTCTTTAATTTCTCCTGTCTCTTTATTTATTAACCTGCAAGTTACATACATTTGAGATGCAAATGTAGCATCTCTTCTTTTAGCTTCTTCAACATCATGCCTAGGTCTTTTTAACCTGTACTCTTCACCGATAAAATGTAATTCTAGTTTACCTGTGTAATCAGAAATGGGAGAAAAATTTTGTAGTTCTTCTATTAAACCCTGCTCCAAAAACCATTTAAAACTTGCTCTTTGTACTTCAACTAAATCTGGTAGATAAGTAGCTGTTTTTGCTACCTGTAAAGCGCTACTGCCCATCCAAGAAAACCTGCGATTTTGTGAGATTTAATATATTACTTTTAATCTACTCAATATTTAGTTCTTTAACTTTTCACCTAATATGAGATTAACCATTAAATCTCGATTTCAACAAAAAAATTAACTTAATAGATAAGAATTAAATTTTGTTTAATGCTGATAAATCATTAACTGTGAAAGTTAAAGCCAAAAATTAAGAAAAATTTCCAGTAATTCCTAATACTAACAGCTGCAACGTCAAATTAACAAGTCAAATTTAAACAAATCTTCAGCATTCTTAGATGACTCTTCAGCAATTGTGATTAATTCAGTAGATCTTAAATCAGCAATAAAGTTTGCAACATTTTCAACAAATGCAGGTTCATTTCTTTTACCTCTATGGGGGACAGGAGCTAAAAATGGTGAGTCAGTTTCAATTAAATATCTATCATTTGGGACTATTTTGGCACACTCATGAATTTCATGTGCTTTTGGGAAAGTTACTATTCCACTAAAACTGATGTAAAATCCTAGATCCAAGAATTGCTTCATTTCTTTTGAGGTTCCAGTCCAACAATGAAGTACACCCCCAGGACATTTTCCTTTTTTTGAGAGATCATTACATATTTCAATCATTTCATTTGCAGCATCTCTGCAATGGATAATTACAGGCAATTTAAGCTCATAAGCTAACTCCATTTGCGGAATAAGTGCTTCAATTTGCTGAGTTTTATTTTGATTTTTAAAAAAATCCAAACCTAATTCCCCTATTGCTACAACTCTTCTATCTTCTTGAGCTGATTTTCTCAAAAGAGATTTTGAACTTTGTTTCCATTTTTTTGCTTCTAGCGGATGCAAGCCAACTGAATAGTAAATTTCATTAAATTCATGAGAAATTTTTTTCAACCTTGGAATTTCTGTTAATTCACAACAAGCATGAACTAATTTTTTTACTCCTTTAGAACGTAATCTTAAAACAACATCTTCTAGGTCTTTATCGAAATTTTCAAATATTAAATGACAGTGAGAATCTATGAGTTCGATATCGCTCATAACTTTGATCTACCTTGTTACTTGCTGGTTAGTGTAGTTTTTACTAAATTGTTGATTTTCGATTTTTTATTAGCACCGTTATTCTTGTGAAGAACATTTTTTTTAACTGCTTTATCAATTAAACTAAAGGCTTTATTAAGGCTTGTTTTTACTAAATTTTTATTATCTTCATTAGGGTTTTTTTTATATTTTTCACAAATCTCTAAGGTTTTTTTGGTTAAAGTCCTAACAGTAGATTTATATGATTTATTTATTAAGCGATTCCTTTCGGCAATTTGTATTCTCTTTTTTGCTGATTTGTTATTAGCCACAGAGGGAAATTAATAGAAGGTTCTTATCATAACAAATAAATCGACTACTAATCAATCATATATAATTTAGAAAGTTATGAAATTGGGTTTTGAACCTTTCAGTTTGAAAAAATTAAGCATATGAAGATCATAAATAATAAAAAAGAAGCTATTGAAGAATTAAAAAGGATTTCTGCTCGAACTAATTCAGATAACAATAATAAGATAAATACAATTGTCGAAGAAATTCTTCAAGAGGTAAAAATTTCTGGAGATATAGCAGTAGAAAAATATACAAAAAAATTTGATGGTTTCGACCCTGACCCTATGCAAGTCAGTTCGGAACAAATAAAGAATGCATGGGATGAAATTGATAACAATTTGAAGAGCTCACTTGAGGTAGCTCATAAAAGAATTAAAAAATTCCATGAAAAAGAAATTCCTCAATCTTTCGCAATAAAAGGTGAATATGGTGATATAGTCCAAAGAAAATGGAGACCAGTTAAAAATGCAGGTATATATATTCCTGGAGGAAGAGCTGCTTATCCAAGTACTGTATTAATGAATGCCATACCTGCCAAAGTAGCAGGTGTAAAAGAAATCATAATGGTATCTCCTGGGAATAAAGAAGGGAAAATAAACAAAACTGTTTTAGCTGCAGCTTACTTATCGGGGATCAATAAAGTATTTAGAATTGGAGGAGCTCAAGCAATTGGTGCTTTAGCATTTGGCACAAATCAAATCAATAAAGTTGATGTTATTTCAGGGCCAGGGAATGTCTATGTTACAACTGCGAAAAAACTAATTTATGGCTCAACTGGGATTGATTCTTTAGCCGGTCCAAGTGAAATATTAATCATTGCAGATGAAACAGCTCAAAGCGCTCATATAGCCTCTGATCTACTAGCGCAAGCAGAACATGATCCTTTAGCTTCATCAATACTTCTAACTACATCAAAGAATCAGGCAAAAGAAGTTTTAGAAGAACTTCATAAAAAAATAGATGATCATCCAAGAAAAGAAATATGCATGCAATCAATAAAAAATTGGGGGTTAATTGTGATTTGCGAAAATTATGAATCATGTGTTCAATTAAGCAATCACTTTGCCCCTGAACACCTAGAAATTCTTACTATAGATTCAAAAAAAATTCTTGCAGGTATAGAGAATGCAGGAGCTATATTTTTAGGAAAATGGACACCAGAAGCTGTTGGAGATTATCTTGCGGGACCAAATCACACTTTACCCACATCAGGAAATTCCAGATTTAGCGGCTCTTTGGGGGTTGAAACTTTTATGAAAAATACTTCAATAATAGAATTTAATGAAGAAAGTTTAAAAGTTAATAGCCTTGATATTATTAATCTTGCTAAAAGTGAGGGCTTACATAGCCACGCTAATTCAGTACAAATAAGATTTGAAGATTAACTAGCTCTTGTGGGTGAATACACCACTGGAGTATCTTTTTCAATTTTACCAACTAATACTTTGTCTGTAAGATCAACGAATAATCCATTTTCTAATACTCCTGGAATATTATTAATAGTCATTTCAATTTCTTTTGGATTCTTGATACCATCATCAAATAAAACATCTAGGATGAGATTGCCTTGGTCAGTTACAACTGGGCCAGCCTTT
This sequence comes from Prochlorococcus sp. AG-436-D21, assembly GCA_003212655.1. GTDB lineage: Bacteria > Cyanobacteriota > Cyanobacteriia > PCC-6307 > Cyanobiaceae > Prochlorococcus_A. Next base: position 63,404 of record QCPF01000002.1, read on the forward strand.
TTAGTAGCCATTCTCAATGAAGAACTGGCCTTCATTTCTGAAATAACTTCCTGAACTTGCTTCCAAGCATTTGGAAGAACTTCTACTGGTAAAGGGAAAGAATGATTTAGATTTTGTACAATTTTAGTTTCATCAACAACAATTAACAATTGACTAGCTTTAGATGCTACTAACTTTTCTCTAACGTGGCATGCTCCTCCTCCTTTTATTAATTGAAATCCTGGATCAACTTCATCTGCTCCATCAATAGCTAAATCAATTTGAGATACAGAAGCTAAATCGATAAGAGGGATATCCAGTTCAAGCGCTAAAACTTCTGATTGAAAAGAAGTTGCAACACCTCTTATATTTTGAAGTTTTCCAAGACGAATTTCATCGGCTAGGCTTTTTATCATTAACGCAGCTGTAGAACCAGATCCCAATCCCAGAATCATGTCACTCTTTACTTCCCTTATTGCAGCATCAGCTACTACTTTTTTCATTTGAGTTTGTGAATCCAAAATCTTTTTCTCTAGTGGTTATAGATTATTAAATTTCAATCGGTGATTTATGTCAAACCTGGGAGAGGTTCTGGTTTGATATTTATTTGTAACTCTTTATTATCTCTCAAGATATCTAAAAGAAAAACTTTTCCTATCTGAGCTTTTTCTACCTCATCCAATAAAGCTTTAGGTTCTTTTATAGAGATATTTTCGGCTGCGATAACTAAATCGCCTCTTCTTAAACCGGCTTTTTCAGCGGGGCTATTTGGTATTACTGATTGAATTAGAGCTCCATTTCTTTCTGGTAATTGAACTAGCGAATTGGGGTCTCGATTATGTTCTTTAGCAATTCTAGGATTTAAAGAAATCAATTGAACCCCTAAATATGGATGAATAACTTCCCCATTTTTTAGAAGCTGATCAGAAACACTTTTAGCTAGATTAATAGGAATCGCAAAACCTAGACCTGCTCCAGGTCCACTTCTTACTAATGTATTAATTCCTATTACCTCACCATTGGAATTTATAAGTGGCCCGCCTGAATTTCCTGGATTTATTGCCGCATCAGTCTGAATAAGATCCAGCCTTTTATCTGAAAACCCTAAACTATTAATATCTCTATGCAGGCTGCTAACAATCCCCAAGGTTACTGTTTTTTCAAGACCATAAGGAGTACCAAGAGCTATTGCCCAATCCCCAACTTCAAGATCTTCAGAATTTCCAAGTGGAGCAAAACCAGAATAAGCATCATCATCAATTTTTACTAAAGCTAGATCAGTTACAGCATCTGTTCCCAAAACATGACCTTCACAAAAAGATCCATCTGCCAAAGTAACTGAAACATCATCCACTCTGTCAACGACATGAGCGTTTGTAAGAACCAAACCATTCTTATCGATAATAACTCCAGAGCCTTGTCCTCTCTCTCTTTCAGGAGTAATTCCTTGCTCACCAAGTAAATCCCTCAATAAAGGGTCAAGTAAAGTAGGATCAAACTGTTGCCTCTCTACCAATCTCTCAGTATCAATTTTTACAACTGCAGGGCCAACATTTTTAACTGCGGATGATACGAAATTATGACTTTCATAAGAAGTTAAAGCTAAAACTTCAGAATTTTGAAAGAAATTCACTAAACAAAAAAAAGTAACTATGAAAAGTTGGATTAAATTAATAAATTTAATCTTGAGAAACTTCATTTGATAAATAGTTCTGAATTTATTTGATAAATCTAATTGAAGAAATATATTATTGTTGTTTTTTTGTTTACATCCATAAAATACAATTTCTTAAATTTTTCTATAGAAAAAACTTCTTAATGTGTGAAAATAATTTTAAATAAATTTATAAATAAATTTGAATAAAGAAAACAAAAGTAAACTAGAAGCCCTATTGGAGAAATTGGCTAAGGAGAGGGGTTTAGAAATTTACAATTTAAATATACTAACTAATCAAAATCCAATGGTTATTGAAATTATTATAAGAAAAACTAATGGAGATGACATTTCCTTAGATGATTGTGCGCTATTTAATACCCCAGTATCTAACGAAATAGAAAAATTAAATCTTTTAAATTGTTCATATGTGTTAGAAATTAGTAGTCAAGGGGTCAGTGATGAATTAACCTCAGAAAGAGACTTCAAAACTTTTAAGGGTTTTCCAGTTAATGTTGAGTTAAACCAAAAGAATTCAAAAATAAAATTCCTAAATGGTTTACTTTATGAAAAGTCTAATGATTATTTAGCCATTAACATAAAAGGTAGGATAAAGAAAATCCCTTTCAATGAAGTATTAAAAATTAGTCTTTGTGCCTTAAAAGACTAATTATTTTTCAACAATTATTCAATTTTCCCATCATAGATGGCATTAGTTATTCTCCCAGGTTTAAACAATCTTATTGAAGACATTAGTGAGGAAAAAAAGTTACCTCCTAATATCGTTGAAGCAGCCTTGCGCGAAGCTTTATTAAAGGGATACGAAAAATATAGAAGAACTTTTTATATTGGAGTAAACGGAGATCCATTTGATGAAGAATACTTTAGTAATTTTGATGTTGGACTAGATCTAGATGAAGAGGGCTATAGGATATTATCCAGTAAAATAATCGTTGAAGAAGTTGAGAGCGAAGATCATCAAATATCTTTAATAGAAGTTAAACAAGTTGCTGATGATGCTCAAATAGGTGACACGGTTGTCTTAGACGTTACTCCAGAAAAAGAGGATTTTGGGCGAATGGCTGCTTCAACAACAAAGCAAGTTTTAGCGCAAAAGTTAAGAGATCAACAAAGAAAAATGATCCAAGAGGAATTTGCAGATTTGGAAGATCCTGTATTAACTGCAAGAGTTATAAGGTTTGAAAGACAATCAGTAATCATGGGTGTTAGTTCGGGTATTGGTAGACCTGAGGTAGAGGCAGAACTTCCAAAAAGAGATCAATTACCAAATGATAATTACAGAGCCAATGCAACTTTCAAAGTATTCTTGAAAGAAGTTAGCGAAATAGCCAGAAAAGGACCACAACTTTTTGTGAGTAGAGCTAATGCTGGATTAGTCGTTTATTTATTTGAAAATGAAGTACCGGAAATCCAAGAAAGTACAGTAAAAATTGTTGCTGTTTCAAGAGAAGCTAATCCTCCTTCAAGAGCTGTTGGACCAAGAACAAAAGTAGCTGTTGATAGCGTCGAACAAGAAGTTGACCCTGTTGGTGCCTGTATTGGAGCTAGAGGAGCAAGAATCCAACAAGTAGTCAATGAATTAAGAGGAGAAAAAATTGATGTTATTAAATGGTCTTCAGACCCAATACAGTATATTTTGAACTCTTTAAGTCCTGCGAAAGTCGATCAGGTGAGACTAGTTGACCCAGAAGGTCAACACGCCCACGTACTAGTTCCTCCTGATCAATTGAGTCTCGCAATAGGGAGAGAAGGACAAAATGTAAGACTTGCAGCAAGATTAACTGGTTGGAAGATTGATGTTAAAAACTCGCATGAATACGATCAGGAAGCGGAAGATGCAGCAGTCTCTGAATTAATCATTCAAAGGGAAGATGAAGAGAATCTCCAGCGAGAAGCTGAGCTTAGATTAGAGGCAGAGCAAGCTGAACGTGCTGCAGAAGATGCTAGATTAAGAGAGCTTTATCCCCTACCTGAAGATGATGAAGAATATGGACCAGAAACATATGACGAAGAGGCCTACTCTGATAATGATCAATTAGAGACATTTCAAGATGGAGAAATATCTGCCAAAGAGGAGAGAAAACGGTGATACAAAAAACCCCTGTTATGCGTATATGCATTGCATGCAGAAAAACATATGACAGGACAACCCTTATAAAGATTACTAAAGATCATAAGCATGGTATTTCGTTTCAAAAAGGGATGGGCCGATCAGCCTACATTTGCAAGTCAAAAAAATGTTACTCAGATTCTAAGATCAGGAAAAAGCTCCAAAAAGCTTTAAAAACAATTTTAAAACCTGAATTTATTGATATTTTTGAAAAAGAAATTACAAGCTTCAATGACAATCCCAATAAGGGAATATAATTAACTTAAATCCTCTTTAAATTTCCAAAAAGAGTACAAATCAGATTAAATGACTATTAGCGATAAAATCAGAATTTACGAACTTTCCAGAGACTTAAATCTGGAAAATAAAGATATATTGGATGCCGCTCAAAAACTTTCAATTTCCGTAAAAAGTCACAGTAGTTCAATTAGTGCAGAAGAAGCAAAAAAAATAAAAAATCTTATTAATAAAAAAAATTCAGATAGAAAAATACTTTCTATCAAGAAACCTTTAACCCAAAAAGATAATTATAAACAAAACAAAGAAGATGAATCTTCTGTTATCTCTTCTATAAAAGGGAAACCTCTTAAAGATAATTCAAAGAAAAAACCATTGTTGACGAAACCTCTTAATAAACCTGAGAGTCAAAAAATAATTCCAAATAAACCTACAAATCTCAATAAACCAACAATTACCAATATTTCACAACCTCAAGCTAATCTTAAAAATCAAAATTTAAATAGTAAAACCGCACAAAATCTCAAACAAGATAAAAAAACTTTCCTAAATAACTCAACACCACCCATTAAAAGTCCTGTAAATCCCCCTATCCAATTAATTAATAAGCCTATAAATATTAATAAGAATTCTAAATCTAATGAAACTTACCAGAACATCTCCAGTTCAGGGGGAAAAAGGCAAATATTAAACAAACCTGACAAAAATTCGAACAAATCTAAAACACAAAATATTCATAACAAAATGTCTCCCCCTGAGCTCGTAGGAGCCCCAATAAGAAGAGAGGGACTCAATCAAAATAATAAGCAAAACATTTCTCCTAAACAAACTTTCCCCAATAGACCTGGCATGCCCAATAGACCTGGCATGTCCAATAAGCCTGGAATGAGAAACAAACCATCAGATCAAAGTAGACCTGGATCGTTCAATAGACAAGCAAATACAAATAAACCTGGTGCTCCCAACAGACCTGGCATGCCCAACAGACCAGGCATGCCCAACAGGCCTGGAATAAGAAACAAACCATCAGATCAAAGTAGACCTGGATCGTTCAATAGACAAGTAAATACAAATAGGCCTGGTGCTCCTAACAGACCTGGCATGCCCAACAGACCTGGGACAAAATTTAATGGACAAAATTCACCTGGAATTAGAAAGCCAGTATCACCTAATGAACTCTTAAAACTTCAAAAAAGTAATAAATCTGAGAATGACAAACAAGTTATAAATAATAACGAAAGACAAAAAATTGAGACAACGAAACAGAAAGCGAAAGCTCCAAATAGTCGTCCAAATACTGCCCCTAATTCAAAAAAACCACCCCATAAAACATTTTCAAATAATTCTAAAAAACCAGGTAAGACAGACTGGGACGATAGTGCAAAACTTGAAGCATTAAGAAGCAAAAATCCCCAAAAACAAAGACAGAAAGTTCACATTATCGGCGAGAATGATGATTCATTAACATCTGAAACTAGTGGATATTCTGGCGAAAAGATTTCAATCTTATCAGCTAGTTTAGCGCGTCCAAAAAAAGAAAAGTCTGATGAATCTAAATCTAATAAAAATATAAAACAATTTAAAAAGAAGAAAAAAGAGACTACTAGGCAAAGGCAGAAAAGAAGAGCTATGGAGTTAAAGGCTGCCAAAGAAGCCAAACAAGTTAGGCCTGAAATGATAATAGTACCCCAAGATAATTTAACAGTTCAAGAATTAGCTGATAAATTAAGTCTTGAAAGTTCTGAAATTATAAAATCTCTTTTTTTCAAAGGAATAACTGCAACTGTTACACAATCACTAGATTTAGCAACTATTGAAACGGTAGCAGAAGAATTTGGGGTACCTGTTTTGCAAGATGATATCCAAGAAGCTGCTGAGAAAACAGTTGATATGATTGAATCTGAAGATATTGATAATCTAATAAGAAGACCACCTGTTATTACAGTGATGGGTCATGTAGATCATGGCAAAACAAGTCTTTTAGATTCCATCAGAGAATCAAGAATAGCTTCTGGGGAAGCAGGTGGCATCACTCAACACATCGGAGCTTATCAAGTTGAATTTGAACATGAATCTCAAAAGAAAAAATTAACTTTTCTTGATACTCCTGGCCATGAAGCTTTTACTGCAATGAGAGCAAGGGGTACAAAGGTTACAGATGTAGCTGTTCTTGTGGTTGCCGCAGATGATGGTTGTAGACCTCAAACACTAGAGGCTATCAGTCATGCAAGAGCTGCAAAAGTGCCAATTGTTGTTGCAATAAATAAAATTGACAAAGAAGGGGCATCTCCAGACAGAGTAAAACAGGAACTATCAGAAAAAGATTTAATCGCTGAAGATTGGGGAGGCGATACAGTGATGGTTCCAGTAAGTGCTATCAAAAAACAAAACATTGATAAATTGCTCGAAATGATTTTATTAGTTTCCGAAGTAGAGGATCTACAAGCAAACCCTGATAGATTTGCAAAAGGTACTGTTATTGAAGCCCACCTAGACAAAGCTAAAGGGCCTGTGGCTACTCTATTAATACAAAATGGGACCTTAAAATCTGGAGATGTTTTAGCTGCGGGTTCAGTCCTCGGAAAAATTAGAGCAATGGTAGATGAACATGGTAATAGAATTAAAGAAGCAGGACCATCATTCCCGGTGGAAGCACTAGGATTCAGTGAAGTACCCACAGCTGGAGATGAATTTGAAGTTTACCCTGATGAGAAAACTGCTAGAGCCATTGTTGGAGAAAGGGCAACAGATGCTAGAGCCACAAAATTAGCTCAGCAAATGGCCTCTAGAAGAGTCAGCTTATCATCTTTGTCAAATCAAGCAAATGATGGAGAACTAAAAGAGTTAAACTTGATTCTCAAAGCTGATGTTCAAGGTAGTGTTGAAGCAATATTAGGATCACTAGAACAGTTACCAAAAAATGAAGTTCAGGTCAGAGTTCTACTTTCTGCTCCTGGAGAAATCACTGAGACAGATATAGATCTCGCTGCTGCATCTGGTTCAGTAATCATTGGATTTAACACCTCATTAGCATCTGGTGCTAAGAGAGCAGCTGATGCCAATGACGTTGATATAAGAGAATATGAAGTAATATATAAACTCTTGGAAGATATTCAATTGGCAATGGAAGGACTACTTGAACCTGATCTTGTTGAAGAATCTTTAGGAACAGCCGAAGTTCGAGCAACCTTCTCAGTTGGTAAAGGAGCTATAGCAGGCTGCTATATACAAACTGGTAAATTACAACGGAATTGTTCGCTTAGAGTTATTCGATCAGATAAAGTAATTTTTGAGGGTAATTTAGATTCACTGAAAAGGTCTAAAGATGATGTTAAAGAAGTAAATACAGGATTTGAATGTGGAGTTGGGTGCGATAAATTCTCTTCTTGGATTGATGGAGATATAATCGAAGCATTTAAATTTGTCACCAAAAAGAGAACATTAGCTCAATAAAAAAAATTTAACTTATCAATCCTTGTTCTTATCAAAGAACAATAAGGTTGGGAATATTATGCAAGCACCAAATTGTATAAAAAGATTATTTTGCTGTAATTCACCACCAGTTGCAATTTTTGAAAGCATAATTATAAGACCTAAAAATGCTGAACCACTAAAAGCTATCCACAATATTCTTCTCAACCCCTTAAAAGGTGACTGGGACTCTTTCAATAATTTCTTTTTTAATTCAGGATCTATTTTTGACATTAATAAACTAAATTATAAAATTAATTTTATATGAAAATATCAATATTTTAGCATTGCCGATATAGCTCAGCGGTAGAGCAACTGTCTCGTAAACAGTAGGTCATTGGTTCAATTCCAATTATCGGCATTTTAAAAGCAAATTAAATTTAAAAATGTTTAGTAAAAATTCAAAATTTAAATATCTTTTTAAACTAATTATCTTTGTTCCTCTCATCTTTTATTTCGGCAAAAGAAGTTATATTGCTTTTGATGAAGGATTTTATGCACTACAAGCTAGATGGATACTGGAAAAAGGAAACTGGACAATTCCTCTTTGGTGGGATGAATATGTATTAGATAGAACAATAGGATTACAGTTTTTGATTGCAAAGTCACAAGAGTTATTTGGAAGAAATATTTTTTCTGCATATCTGCCCACAACAACCGCTTCAGTATTGATGCTATTCATAACTTATAAATTACATGAAGAATTATTTAACAAAAAATATGCAATTATATCTCCACTAATACTTTCTACTACATATTTGTGGTTTGATTACTCACACTTAGCTACTCAAGATATTATTTATGCATGTTTAGTAACTATTGGACTATTATCTATAGTCAAAATAAAAAGTAAAGATAATAAATTTTATATTCTGCTTTTTGGAATTTGGATTGGTTTAGCTTTTATGATGAAAACTTTTTTAGTATTTGTACCACTAATATCACTCCTTCCATATTTTTGTATAAAAAGGAATCTTTTACTCAGTAAATTCTTTTGGGTTGGATTACTAATTGGATTTATTCCTTTTTTATTTTGGACGTTATCTATCAACCCTTATCTAGAGAAAAATATTATTTTTTATTTAGTCGAAAAATTTACCTCTCTATCTAATAAAAATACTTTCACAAATTCTTTCCATTATTATTTTTGGAATATTCCCGCAACATTTCTGCCATGGAGTCTTTTCGCAATTATTGGAACAATATATAATATTTCCCAAAGTAAAGAAAATAAATATATACTCACTTTTTTCCCATTAATATTAATAGTAACTCTGAGTATTTTTTCTACGAAAACGCCATATTATCCCCTACAAGTCTCATCTATTTTTTCATTAAATGCTTATGTAGGGATAAAATATTTGTTCAATTCTAAAAGATATAGCCAAATTTTTTTATTTATAACTTCAAAAATAATTCCAATATTTATATTTTCTCTAACTTTCACATACTATTATTTCTTTAAAAATACAATTTATTTTAACTCCAAAGAAAATACATTTTTAATTCTAGGATTACTATTCTTAGGACTATCTTGGTCTTTTATAAATTATAAAAAATCATTCAAAGAAATATTAATAATTCTAATAATTGGGCCTTACTTATTTACTTCATTTCTTTTGCAATCAGGATTATTCACAGATAGATCTAGAGAACTCAGAGAAAAAATGGAGTACGTAGCATCTCTTGATATAGTAAAAAATCAGCCGATAAAAGTTGATAAGTCAGGCATAAAGGATGCTCTATCCCAATCAAAAATCATAAGAATTTCTTTATTAACTCCTAAACTAGGTGAAGGATTAGAAAATATTGATCAGTTAAAAAAGTCAGAATTAGCATGGACTACTGACCATAAAAAAATAATAAACAATGATTATTCTTATGACTTGATATATGAAAATGAAATTTTAAAACCATGGAAATTAATTTTAAAAAAGTAAAGAATAAATATATAATTAATAGTCGTTTGTAATCTTGAATAATGAAATCTTTTGATAGTTGGAATTTAACTAATAATAAACTTCATCAATTATTTAAAGAAAATAACGAATTTATTTCCATTAAAGTTCGTGGAAATACTTGGGAGCCAATTACAAGATGGCTAAAATTAGATTCAAGAATTTTTAGAGAAACCACTACCAAAGCAAGAATAACTTTATGCGATATTGAATCTCTAGCAGAAATTTATAACTATAGATCAATTAGATGGAAAGCAAAAAAACTAACCCCTCTGTCCACTAAGTTAATTCCAAAATCTTTAAAAAATATTTTTCGTAAAATACCAATCATAAGACAACTTGCTTACGAACTTGAAATAGTTTTTTATAAATATAATGAAAGTTCTTCTGGACATTTAGTATCAATAGTAATTCCCGCAAGAAATGAAGCTGGCAATAAAGAACTTTTAATTAATGCTTTAAATAAATTCAAAAATATACCAAATAAATTAGAAATTATATTTGTTGAAGGTAATAGCGATGATAATACTTATGAAATTTTGAAAGACTTAAAAGAAAAATTCTCAAATTTCTTCAAGATATCTCTTTTAAAACAAACTTCTAAAGGCAAGAAAAATGCAGTCGTAGAGGGATTTAATATTTCTTCAGGTGAGACCCTCGCCATAGTTGATAGTGATTTTACTGTAGATATTGATGACAGTATTGCAGCAATTCTGGAATCAACCAAAAATAAAAATATCCTAATTAATTGCGCTCGCACAACTTTTCCAATGGAAAAAAATGCGATGAGATGGGCAAATTATATAGGCAATAGACTCTTCGCAATATTTCTATCAATTATAATAAATAAGCCTGTATCAGATTCACTATGTGGAACAAAAGTTTTTTCAAGAAAATTCTTTAAACTTATGAAAAATAATGGAAGTTGGGAGTCAAAGTCTGACCCATTTGGAGACTTTACAATAATATTTGAAGCTGCAAACAACAATATTAAAATACTAAATTACCCAGTTAGATATTACGCTAGAAAATCTGGAGCGCCAAATATATCTAGATGGATTGATGGATTAAAACTTCTCAAAGTATGCTGGATTTATATAATTTCTGATCTATGAATTAAATAAAATTTTCGTCAGTATTATCTTAGGATTTCAAATTTCTCCAAATTAGTAATAAAGTAGTTAGATTCTTATACATAATAAATTCATTAAATTTCATGACATGAATTTTAATTTGAAGTTCGAAAAATTAAATAAAAAAAGTTACCACAGAAAGCACTATGGAAAAATCCTAACTGTTAGACTGCCTTGTAATCCAATATTTCCAATAGGGCCCATTTATTTAGCTGACCATATACATAAATGTTTTCCAGATATAGAGCAGCAATTCATAGATCTAGCAATAATTCCATCTAATAAAGTCTCCAAATATTTAACTAGAAAAATTGATCAATTTAGACCACACTTAATCATTTTTTCATGGAGAGATATACAAATTTATGCACCTGTTGATGGTAGAAGTGGAAATCCCCTACAAAACTCTTTTGAAGTTTTTTACTCAAAGAATATTTTAAAAAAAATTAGAGGTTCTTGGGGAGGATTAAAATTAATTGCATCTCATTATGGAGAAATACATAGAAATACTTCTTTAGTAAAGATGGGACTAAAAAGAGCACAAAAATACAACAAAAATATAAAAGTGATTTTAGGAGGTGGTGCTGTTAGCGTCTTCTATGAACAATTAGGAAATTTACTTCCAAAAGGGACAGTTATTTCTGTTGGAGAGGGAGAAAATCTAATGGAGAAAATCATTAGAGGAGATTCTATTGAGAAAGAAAGATGTTATTTTGCTGGACAAAAACCTCGGAACAAATTAATACACGAACAACCTTCAGGTGCAGTTAAAACTGCCTGCAACTATCAATATATTAAATCAATATGGCCTGAATTCAATTGGTATATAGAGGGAGGTGATTACTATGTAGGGGTTCAAACCAAAAGAGGTTGTCCGCATAACTGTTGTTTTTGTGTTTATACAGTAGTGGAGGGCAAGCAGGTTCGCGTTAATCCTGTGAACGAAGTAATTCAAGAAATGAAGCAACTATATGATCTCGGAGTAAGGGGATTTTGGTTCACAGATGCACAGTTTATTCCAGCCAAAAAACATATTGAGGATGCAAAAACACTTTTGCAAGCTATTAAGGACCAAGGCTGGAACGACATTAATTGGGCTGCATACATCAGAGCAGATAATATTGATGCTGAGCTGGCTCAGCTTATGGTTGATACTGGTATGAGCTATTTTGAAATAGGTATCACTTCAGGATCTCAAGAACTTGTTAGAAAAATGAGATTAGCTTATGACCTTGAAACTGTATTAAATAATTGCAGAATGCTAGTCCAATCAGGTTTTAAGAAACATGTTTCAGTTAATTATTCATTTAATGTTTTTGACGAAACACCAAGCACCATTAGACAAACAATTGCTTACCATAGAGAATTAGAAAATATTTTTGGAAAAGGCTTAGTTGATCCAGCTATATTCTTTATAGGTTTGCAACCTCACACTCTTCTTGAGAAGTACGCATTGGACCATAAAATTTTGAAACCCAATTATAATCCAATGAGCATGATGCCCTGGACAGCTAGAAAACTTCTTTGGAATCCAGGCTTATTAGGGGAAAAACTTGGTCAGGTTTGCTTGGAAGCTTTTGATAATCCTGAAGACGAATTTGGCAAAACAGTTATCGATATTCTTGAGAGAGAATATGGAAAGTCTTCCTTAAAAGAATCCTTAAAAGTCCGTCCTTTATCAGCAAGGAAATTAGCTCACTCTAAATAATAAATTCAACCGTCATTAATCCTCTTTCTCAATTGAACTAGAAATCCCTTTAGATTTTAGTGATTCAGAGTAGAATTCTGCTGGCTCTAAATCACAAACAATTACCAAACCTATACCAGTATTGTGTGCCTCTAGCATTATTGCAATAGCATCTTGTTCACTTAATTGCGGAACAACTTCTCGCAGTGAAATAGTGACATACTCCATAGAATTCACTGGGTCATTATGAAGTAAAACCTTATATTTTGGAGATTTGTTTTTTAATTCAGCAGGTTTCTTTTCAATTACTGCTGAATTATTATTTGCACTTTGTTCTAACTTTATAGATAGCATTAAATTTATCAAAGTTTAAATTTTACTAGTTAATTATATATTAATTATTCTCTCCATTGCATCAAGGACGTTTGATCTTGAGTTGAATGCTGACAAGCGAAAATAACCCTCTCCTGCTAATCCAAATCCGCTCCCAGGTGTGCCCACTACACTAACTTTTTGGAGAAGGAAATCAAAAAAGTCCCAAGATGTCATTTGATCTGGAACTTTAATCCAGATGTAAGGAGCGTTGACCCCACCATAAACTTTATATCCTGAATTCTGAAGTTTATTTTTCATGATTTTTGCATTTTCCATATAAAAATCAATTAAAAATTTCACCTGTTTTTTCCCTTCAGGAGAATAAACAGCCTCTGCACCTTTCTGAACCACATAACTTACTCCATTGAACTTTGTAGATTGTCGCCTATTCCAAAGAGGCCATAACTCTATTTCCTCATTTGTTGAACTCAAACCTTTGAGATCCTTAGGTATTACCGTAAAAGCACATCTAACTCCAGTGAATCCTGCATTCTTTGAAAAAGATCTAAATTCGATAGCACAATCCTTTGCCCCTTCAATCTCATATATTGAATGTGGAATATCATTATCTTGGATAAATGCTTCATAAGCAGCATCATAAAGTATCAGAGATTTGTTTTGAAGGGCATAGTCAACCCACTTTTTCAATTCTTCTTTATTAATCGTTGCTCCTGTCGGATTATTAGGAAAACAAAGATATAAGATATCAATTTTCTTTTCAGGTAGTTCTGGCAAAAAGTTATTACCTTCGTTTATTGCAAGATAAGTCAATCCTTGATAAGTACCATTCTCCAGAGCATCTCCAGTTCTGCCTGTCATAACATTACTATCTACATAAACAGGGTAAACAGGATCTGTTACAGCAATTGAATTATCTTTTCCAAGAATATCTAAAATATTGCTACTGTCGCATTTAGAACCATCTGAAACAAAGATTTCTTCAGGCGAGATTTGACAGCCTCTCGAAATAAAATCATGCTCAGATATTTTTTCTCTAAGCCAAGAATAACCTTGTTCTGGACCATAACCTCTAAAACCATCTGTTGTTCCCATATCATCTAAAGCTTTACCCATAGCCTCTATGCATGCTCTAGGTAATGGTTCTGTAACATCTCCTATACCCAGCTTAATGATTTCAGCATTCTTATTTGATTGAGAATATATTTTTACCCTTTTAGCAATTTCAGGAAATAAATAGCCTGCTTTGAGTTTTAAATAATTTTCGTTTACTTGAACCACTTTAGAAAAAAAATTTCGCCAATATAAGAATAATGTATCAACGTGCTTTAGTGGTGATTAGATGTTAATATTAGTTCAGTTATGATTGATTTTAGAGATAATCATAGCTATGAATTCAATTTCAATTAGTTTGAAAATCGTTTAAAGCTTTATAAATAGTAGAATTCAATCACTATTAACTTTATTAAGTCTAAAAAGTAAATAATTAAAGCTATAAAAATTGCTTTATTAAAAAAATAAAAATCTACCTCTTTAATTTAGTTGATTTTCAAAATCCAAATCATTCAGAAAATATATGTCTCAGCAAATTATCATCGCTGAGCAGGCTCGAATTGCAGCACTACTCACAGATGATCGAGTTGATGAATTAATCGTCGCACAAGGTCAATATCAAATTGGCGATATTTTTTTAGGAACAGTTGAAAATGTTCTTCCTGGCATTGATGCCGCTTTCATAAATATTGGTGAAAGTGAGAAAAATGGATTCATCCATATTTCAGATTTAGGTCCACTAAGCCTCAAAAAAGGAACATTTGGAATAACTGAATTACTAGAACCAAAACAAAAAGTTCTAGTACAGGTAATAAAGGAACCCACTGGATCTAAAGGACCTAGACTAACTGGAAGTATATCAATCCCAGGAAAATACCTGATATTACAGCCATATGGCCAAGGAGTAAATATTTCAAGAAAAATAAATACAGAAACTGAACGAAGCCGTTTGAAAGCTCTTGGGGTTTTAATAAAACCACCTAGTACAGGATTGTTATTTAGAACAGAGGCAGAAAAGATAAAAGAAGAACTTCTAATAGAAGATTTAGAAAGTTTAATTCAACAATGGGAAAATGTACTAAAAGTCTCTGAAGCTACTAATCCCCCAAATTTAGTAAAAAGAGATGATGATTTCTCTTTGAAGATCTTAAGAGATCATTTTAAAGAATCAACTAAAAGCATAATTATAGATAGTAAATTTTCAGTTACAAGGGCAAAAGATTTTTTAAAAAATTATGAATCAGACATAGAAGTTGAATTTCACGATAACAGTTTGAACCAACATATTTTCGAAAAATATGAAATTAAAAAAACAATACAAAAAGCCCTCCAGCCGAGAGTAGATCTTCCATCGGGGGGTTATATAATCATTGAACCTACTGAAGCCTTAACAGTAATTGATGTTAACTCTGGATCATTTACAAGATCCGCCAACTCAAGACAAACTGTGTTGTGGACGAACTGCGAGGCAGCAGTTGAAATTTCAAGGCAAATGAAATTAAGAAATATTGGTGGAGTTATAGTAGTAGATTTTATTGATATGGAATCTAGAAGAGATCAATTTCAGTTACTTGAGCATTTTACCTCAGCAATAAAAGATGATTCTGCTAGGCCTCAAATAGCTCAGCTTACTGAATTAGGCTTAGTAGAGTTAACCAGAAAAAGGCAAGGTCAAAATATATATGAATTATTTGGTAAGAAATGTTCTACATGCAATGGTAATGGACATGTAGAAAATATATTAAATCACGAAATTTCTAACTTAAAAATAAAAAATGTTGAGAATAAATCTAATCAATTAAATAATCTAAAATCTTTAGATATAAATAGTTCTCAATCAACTGATGAGCAGGAAAAAATATTGAACAAGGAATTACCAAACTCCAAAGAACTAAGTAAAGAGAATTCTTCTAACAAAAAAGAAAATGAAAATGAAAATTTGAACCAATCAAATTCAAAGGAAAAAAATATAATAACAGTTGATCTTACTAATGAAGAAAAAATTGTTTTCAGTCAATTAGGTATCAATCCGCTTTTAAAGTTAGGTAAAGAATATCTCACCAGCAATAATTTTGCGCGTTTAAAAGACAGTAATAAGGAATCGGAAAAACTCTTAGATAATGAAAAAACAAAAGCAAAACAAATTAAAAAAATCTCAAAATCGGTAGAAGAAAATATTCAAATTAAAATTCAAGCAAATGCAAACTCTAAAGATAAATCTAAAAATAACACTTATGAAAATAATGAAGTTGTATTAACAGATAAAAAAGATGACATTGCTCTCACTGATGAGCTAAACAATGCAAGAAAAAAGAGAAGAAGATCTTCAGCAAGCATTGAATAAAGTATCTGAAGTTGGAATCGATGAAGTTGGAAAGGGAGCAATTTTTGGTCCAGTTTTTTCAGCTGTTGTAGCGTTAACTGAAGAAAATAAAATTATCCTAAAACAATTTGGAGTAACAGATAGTAAAAAATTAACTCCTAACAAAAGAAAATTACTTTTACCAAAAATTTTATTACTCTCTTCAGATTATGGAATTGGGCAATCTTCGGCCAAAGAAATAGATAAGTTAGGTATCAGGGTTGCGACGGAACTTTCAATGATAAGAGCTTTAAAAAAATTAAAACAAACTCCATCTGAATTAATGATTGATGGCCCCTTATTATTAAGGCCATGGAAAGGAATTCAGAAAAACATAGTATCAGGAGACTCAAAGTTTATCTCGATAGCTTCAGCAAGCATAGTTGCCAAAGTTTCTCGCGATAATCTAATGGAAAGATTAGCAAAAAAATACTCAGAATACTTAATATTTAAAAATAAAGGTTATGGAACCAGAGAGCATCTTTCATTAATCAAAAAAAATGGAATAACTAAACTTCATAGGAAAAGTTTTTTGAAAAAATCAAATCTTATTTAATTTACACCAATCTAAAAAATCTTTTACGAGCTGCTGTTGAACCCTTGACTTTATACCCAACAGAATCCCATTTAATACAGAATGACCAGTAGATTCCAAAATCTTTTTTGGTACCAGCTTAAGTAAAGGGGGTTGGCTTACAGATACGCCAAGCAGCGCTTCACCTTCTAAGCCAAAATCAGTTGCTTCCAAATTCGCTTTCAAAATAAGATTAAAATCATCTATCATCCCCAAACCATCCAATGTACTTTCAAGAGCACTCATTTTTAAAATTCCATCTTTATTTTCTACCGCAATTGAGACAACAGGGTTAATATCTAATTGAAAAACCTTAAAACTTGTTACTGTATACTTATATCTACCTACTCCTTCTGGTACTAATTTTTTGGAGTCAAGCATTGCTCCAACAACTCTTTCTTCTTCCAAAAGATATTTAGAAAGATATTCCTTATTACGTGTTACAGAAAGCTTGAGTTTCTGTTTAGCATCAAAAGACAATAGCATTTTCTATATTCCTCCAATGCTTATTTGATCTCTTTTTTTTTTCGATTAATCATGCGCAAACAAGTTGCATATTTAGGTCCTCAAGGAACATACGCAGAAAAAGCAGCCCATATATTATCAAAGCTTGCCAATTTTCAGACACCTATATTTGTACCATGTAATGGGCTACATTCGGTCATTAAATCAATAGCCTACAACAATTGTGATGCTGCTGTAGTCCCTATAGAAAATTCTGTAGAAGGAGGAGTTACGGCTACTCTAGATGCCCTTTGGAAGTTTCCTGAAATTTTTATAAATAAAGCAATTGTTTTACCTATAAAACATGCATTAATTAGTGATGGAGAACTTTCAAACATTTCAGAAGTATTATCTCATCCTCAAGCATTAGCTCAATGTTCAGAATGGTTATCTGAGAATCTTCCAAATGCAATACCCTTACCAACAAATTCAACATCAGAAGCTGTCAATATGGTCAAGGGGAGTAAATTCAGAGCTGCTATCGGTTCAAAATCATTAATTCAAATCGAAGGCCTTAAGGAATTAGCCTTTCCTATTAATGATGTTCCAGGTAATTGCACTAGATTTGTTTTATTGAGCAAGAAATCGAATTCAAATTTAGCTAATATTGCCAGTTTTGCTTTCTCATTAATTTCAAATAAACCTGGTGCTCTGCTTCAAGCTATAAATTATATTGCAGATTTTGGATTTAATATGAGTAAAATTGAATCCAGACCTTCAAAAAGAGAATTAGGCGAATATATAATTTATGTTGATTTAGAAATCAATAATCAAAATAATATTAAAAATCTTCTTGAATTAAAAAATAAGCTTAAGCCACTTTGCAACAATTTTGTGGATTTTGGAAATTATTTTTCTGAAAACGTTGAACTAGATTAATTTATCCTCTACATTTATAAACTCCAAATTCCATTAAACCTTTTTTAAATGCCCAATTCATGAGAAGTATTGTTGGAATCTCTCTAATAGACTTCACTATCGCAAATGGGCCAAGTGACAAAATTACGAAGGGCCTTCGAATACCCTCAATAATGGAGTCGTACCATGAAGGGTTTGTATAGGAATTCCAATTTTCAGATATAACTCTTCCTGAACTATTTTCATTAGTTCTAAGAATGTTACTGAAATCGTTAATGCTAATAAATTTGGGATGTACCCATTGTTCAAGTAATTGTTTAAGAACTAACTTTTCAAAAAATGATGGGGGATATGCCTGGAGGTCTCTTGAGTTCCAATCAGCCAATGCTAAATACCCTCCAGGTCTTAATGTTCTCATGATTTCATCTGCAAACCTAGTTTTATCATTCATGTGTGCACCAGCCTCAACACTCCAGACGGCATCAAATGATCCATCTTCAAATTTCAAATCCAAAGCATCCATGACTTGGAAATTGCAATTTATCGCATCAGGAGTAAGTTCTCTTGCTCTTTTAACTTGAGCCGGACTAATTGTAATGCCAGTGACATTAAACCCATAATATTCTGCAAGAATTCTAGAACTTCCGCCTATTCCGCAACCTACATCGAGTATTCTGGATCCCTGTGGCAATTTATCTAAACCACTCCATTTGACTAATTCATGAACAAACTGAACTTTAGCCTTTCTAAAATCAATATTTTTTTTCCCTAAGGGATAAAAACCCAAGTGTATGTGTTCTCCCCACAATCTCTCGAGTAATTTGTCTTGAGTCCAAGCATCATATGCAGAAGCTACTGTACCGGAAGTAATGTACTTTCGAGCATTATATCTCCAGACTATGGCTAGTACTAGAAAAAATAAAACTATTAAAAAAAAAGGAAACAATAATTCAAACATTTAATTTTCTTTTATATCAGGAAAACTCTCTTTCAATGCTGTTCTTGCTGCAAGTTGTTTTCTTGTATGATCGAGCATTTCATATTCTCTATGTAAACGGGAAAACGTATTTCTCTCCTCGAGAAGTCTTTGCTGTTCCTCAGCAACAGGACCACCCAAATGAGCTCCTATCCAAAATGATAAATCCATTGGGTTGTCAGGTAATTTTTCAGGTAGATTCTTCTTGGTATTAGTCAATTTACTCGTTAAATTAATAACATCGCTGAGTGCTTGTTTAACTGAATCTTTTAGAGAATCTAATTTTTGAAAGTCATCAATATTCTCATCGCTTATCCAACTAACCATCGCAGAACAAAATGGCGCGGAACGGGTAATTTCTAAGACTTGAAATCTTTGTTGGCCAAGAGTAATAATATTACTTCTGCCATCCTCTGCAGTTTGATGTTTTATAATTTGTGCACAACATCCAACATTAGCCATAGACTTAGTTGTTGGATCCCACTTAATAACCCCAAACATAGAATCAGACTCAAGAACAGATTGGAGCATGATCCTGTATCTGGATTCAAAAATATGTAAAGGCAATACTTCTTGAGGAAAAAGGACTACCTCTGGCAAAGGAAATAAAGGTAATTCCCTTACTGAGAGTTCTCCCATTTAAACCTCATTTCATTATTTTTATACTAATCAATTTAGGGCAGTTTCGGGATTTGTTAAAGTTTAACTTCTATATCTACACCACTTGGAAGATCTAGTTTCATTAAAGCATCAATAGTTTTTGCAGAAGGACTATAGATATCTATTATTCTTCGATGTGTTCTTGTTTCAAAATGCTCTCTAGAATCTTTATCAACATGTGGTGATCTAAGGACACAATAAATCTTCCTTTTTGTAGGTAAAGGTATTGGACCTATTGCTGAGGCAGAAGTAGTATCAGCAGTTTGGATTATTTTGTCGCAAGATAAATCAAGCATTCTTCTATCAAATGCTTTGAGTCTTATTCTTATCTTTTGTTGAGCAATTGATGCAGTCATAATTTCAAATAAATTTGGGGTAAGGGCCATTAATTAATGTGACCCTTATCCATAAACCTATATTAGATGATTGAGGTTAAATTTTTAAAATTCAAATGTATTATTTGAGTATTTTAGAAACAACTCCAGCACCTATAGTACGTCCACCTTCACGTATAGCGAATCGCATACCTTGTTCGATTGCTACTGGACAAATTAATTCTCCAGTCATCTTAATTCTGTCTCCTGGCATGACCATTTCAACATTTGAGCCATCATCCGAGGTGAATGCAGTTATTTGACCTGTCACATCAGTTGTTCTGATGTAGAACTGAGGTCTATATCCTGCAAAGAAAGGAGTATGTCTTCCGCCCTCTTCTTTTTTGAGAACATAAACTTCTCCTTCAAACTGAGTATGAGGAGTAATAGATCCTTTCTTGACAAGAACCATTCCTCTCTCAATATCTTCTTTCTGGACACCACGTAAAAGTAAACCAACATTATCGCCAGCCATACCTTCATCAAGAAGTTTTCGGAACATTTCAACTCCAGTAACAGTTGTTACTCTTGTATCTCTTATTCCAACTATTTCGACTTCTTCTCCAACCTTAACTTTACCTCTCTCAATTCTTCCAGTAGCAACAGTTCCTCTACCAGTAATAGAGAAAACGTCTTCAACTGCCATTAAGAATGGTTTATCAACTTCTCTTTCTGGTTCAGGAATGCTAGCATCTACTGCCTTCATTAGTTCTTCAATCTTTGATTCCCAAGTTGAATCACCTTCGAGAGCTTTTAAACCAGAGACTTGAACGATAGGAATATCGTCACCAGGGAAGTCATAACTGTCTAGCAACTCTCTGATTTCCATTTCAACAAGTTCAATAATTTCTTCATCATCGACCATATCGCACTTATTGAGAGCAACTACAAGAGCAGGAACTCCAACCTGTTTAGCTAAAAGAATATGCTCTTTTGTTTGAGCCATAGGACCATCTGTAGCTGCACAAACTAGAATAGCTCCATCCATCTGGGCTGCCCCTGTAATCATGTTTTTCACATAATCGGCATGTCCTGGGCAATCGACATGAGCATAATGCCTGCCTTCAGTTTCATATTCAACGTGAGCTGTATTGATGGTAATACCACGCTCTCTTTCTTCAGGAGCACCATCAATGTCTCCATAGTCTTGAGCTTGAGCTTGACCTTTTTTGGCTAATACATTTGTAATAGCAGCAGTTAGTGTTGTTTTTCCATGATCAACATGGCCAATAGTACCTATGTTGACATGTGGTTTGTTCCTTTCGAACTTCTCGCGAGCCATTTTAAATTAAAGAATCGAGGGTTTAAGAGTGTTTTAGTTTAGAGATCAGGAGTTGCCCTGATTCTTGGAAATGATAGCTTCAGCAACATTACGAGGAACTTCCTCATAATTTGCGAACTCCATTGAAAATATACCCCGACCTTGAGTCATTGATCGGAGTTGAGTGGCATAACCGAACATTTCGGCTAATGGCACTTTGGCCTGTACCTTAGACAATCCATCGTCAACAGATTGTCCTTCTACTTGACCTCTTCTAGAAGAGAGATCACCAATTACAGATCCAAGAAAGTCGTCAGGACTTTCGACCTCAACTTTCATCATAGGCTCTAAAAGGACAGGATTGCATTTTTTAACCCCGTCTTTAAAAGCCATAGAACCTGCAATTTTGAAGGCCATTTCAGATGAGTCTACATCGTGGAATGAACCATCGACTAGTGTTACTTTTACATCAATGAGTGGATATCCGGCAAGAACACCAGATTCACAGGTTTCTTTCATCCCATTAGAAGCAGGACCAATATACTCTTTTGGTACAGCTCCACCAACAATTTTGTTTACAAATTCAAAACCTTTGCCAACCTCAGCAGGTTCCATTTCAATAATTACATGACCATATTGACCTTTTCCTCCAGTCTGTCTTGCATATTTACCTTCACCTTTAGAACTAGACCTAATGGTCTCTCTATATGAGACTTGAGGTGCTCCTATATTTGCTTCAACTTTAAATTCCCTTAACATTCTGTCAACAAGGATTTCCAAGTGCAACTCACCCATACCTGCAATAACAGTTTGATTTGTCTCAGAATCTGTACTTACTCTAAAAGTTGGATCCTCTTCAGACAAAGCAGTTAAAGCTTTTGATAATTTTTCCATATCCCCTTTAGTTTTTGGCTCAACAGCCACTGAAATAACTGGTTCTGGGATGAACAATGTCTCCAAAACAATGGGATCTTCTGTATTACATAAAGTGTCCCCTGTTGTTGTGTTCTTAAGACCTAATACAGCTCCTAAATCTCCAGCCCTTAATTCATCAACCTCCTCTCTTTCATCAGCCTTTAGAATTACTAATCTCGAAATTCTCTCTTTGGCATCTTTAGTAGAATTCATTACATAACTTCCCTTTGAAAGAACACCCGAATACATTCTTACAAAAGTTAATTTTCCATATGGGTCTGACATCACTTTGAAAGCTAATGCACTAAAAGGCGCGTTATCGTCTGAAGGCCTTACGTCTTCTTTACCACTTGGTAAAACACCTTGTATTGGTTTTACATCAACTGGAGCTGGCAAGTAATCGACAACAGCGTCTAAAACAAGTTGGACTCCTTTATTCTTGAAGGCTGAACCGCACAATACTGGTACTAATCCATGTTTTAGAACCCCTTCCCTTATTCCTTTTTTAAGTTGTTCTTCAGATAATTCTCCTGTTTCGAGGAATATTTCTATTAACTCTTCATCATTTTCTGCAACACTCTCCATTAACTTTAATCTCCACTCTGCAGCTTCCTCCTCCATTTCAGATGGAATTGGTGCTTCTTCAATATCAGTGCCTAAGTCATTTTTATAAAGATATGCTTTATTTGCAACTAAATCAATAATGCCTGTGAGATCCCCTTCAGCCCCAATAGGTAGCTGAATTGGAAGAGCATTTGCCTTTAGTCGATCTTTAATTTGTTTATTAACTTTTAGAAAATCTGCACCAGTTCTGTCCATTTTGTTAACAAAAACCATTCTTGGGACAGAGTATCTATCTGCTTGACGCCAAACAGTTTCAGATTGAGGCTGAACTCCACCAACTGCGCAAAAAACAGCTATGACTCCGTCCAAGACACGCATTGATCTTTCCACTTCAATAGTGAAGTCAACGTGACCTGGAGTATCAATAATGTTAATTCTGTGATCTTGCCAACTAGTAGATATTGCTGCAGCAGTAATAGTTATTCCTCTTTCTCGTTCTTGAGCCATCCAATCTGTTACGGCAGCACCATCATGTACTTCTCCTATCTTGTGTACAACTCCTGAATAAAACAAAATTCTTTCAGTAGTTGTAGTCTTCCCTGCATCAATATGAGCGGCTATACCTATGTTTCTAACTCGTTCTAGGGGAAAGTCGCGTGCCAATTTTAAAGCTCCAAATAAAATAATTTTTGATAAGAATAGTTCACCCTAAAAGTAAACTTTATTAATAATAAACTACTTAAGTACCTTTTTGATGAAATTAATATCTGTAATGTGCAAAAGCTTTGTTGGCTTCAGCCATTTTATGAGTGTCTTCTCTTTTTTAACAGCACTACCCGTTTCATTTGCTGCATCCATCAACTCACCAGCAAGTTTTTGGGACATACTTTTGCCATTCCTTGCTCGTGAGAATGTAACAAGCCATCTTAATGCCATAGCTGTACCCCTTTCTTGGCGAACTTCCATAGGTACTTGATATGTTGCACCACCAACTCTTCTAGCTCTTACCTCAACAAGAGGAGTAGCATTTTTCACAGCTGTTTCAAACAATTCGACTGCATTCCCGCCTGTTCTCTCGCTAATTAAAGAAAAAGCATCAGACAATATCCTTTGAGCTGTAGATTTTTTACCATGTTTCATCAATCGAGAAATCATCATTGAAGCAAGACGACTATTAAATTGAGGATCTGGAAGAACTGGTCTTTTTACTGCTGCATTACGACGTGACATGTTTTTAAAAAGTGATGTTTACAAATTAATCTTTTGGAGCTTTTGCACCATACTTAGATCTGGATTGACGTCTATCTTTGACTCCAGCTGTATCTAAAGTTCCTCTTATTATATGATATCTAACCCCTGGCAAGTCCTTAACTCTTCCACCTCTTAATAGCACTACTGAGTGTTCTTGCAAATTATGCCCAATACCAGGAATATATGCTGTTACTTCGAAACCGGAAGTTAATCTCACCCTTGCGACTTTTCTTAAAGCTGAATTAGGTTTTTTAGGTGTTGATGTATAAACTCTCGTACATACCCCTCTTCTTTCAGGGCAAGCTTTTAACGCAGGAGATTTTGTTTTCCTAGTCAGACGTTTTCTTTCTGAACCTATTAATTGTGAGATGGTAGGCATCTATTATATTTTAAAAAAATAAACATTTCACCATCATAACCTTTTACGAGCACCAACTAAAAGTTTTTAATGATATTTTTTTTAAAAATTAGTGAAATTAAAATTCTTTGGTAAATATTCATTATCTTTAGATTTATTTTCATATTTATTTTTATAATGGAAATAAATAACTAAATAGAATTAAATAATCTATGGGAGAGAGTATCAAAAGGATCGTTGGGCCATATCAAGATTGTTATTCCCCAAATGGAATAATTGGTGAGAAAGATGCGTGTGGAGTTGGTTTCATAGCAAATATTAAAGGTGTAGAAAGCAACTGGATCCTAAAACAATCTTTGAAAGGCCTTAACTGTATGGAGCATAGAGGAGGTTGTGGAGGAGATAGTGACTCAGGAGACGGAGCAGGCATTTTATGTTCAATTCCATGGAAATACTTAGATGAAAAAATGAATCTAAAAAATGAAAAAGATTTTGATAGAGGTTTAGGTATGGTTTTTATGCCTAATAAAAAAGAGAAAATTGAAGAATGTAAATCTATATGTGAGGAAGAAGCAGAAAAATTAAGAATAAACAAAACATGTTGGAGAACAGTACCTGTTAATAATGAAATCTTAGGTCCTTTAGCTAAAGCAAATGCCCCATTTATAAGTCAGTGGATTCTAAATATCGATAAAAAAGACAATCAGGATATTGAAAAGCTGTTATTTCAATTAAGGAAAAGAATTGAAAAAAAAATAAGGGAAACTTTTAAAAACCACGTTGGTGATTGTGAATTTTACTTTGCCTCACTAAGTTCTCAAACAGTTGTATATAAAGGTATGGTTCGATCAGAAATATTATCTGAGTTTTATCAAGATCTAAAAGAAGAAAGTTTTAAAGTCTCATTTTCTGTTTACCATAGGAGGTTTAGTACTAATACACTTCCAAAATGGCCACTTGCTCAGCCCATGAGATTTTTAGGTCATAACGGTGAAATAAATACTCTTTTAGGAAATATCAACTGGGCTAAAGCTTCAGAGACTCACATAGATGACTTTTGGGGAGATTTATCTAATGAAATTAAGCCGATTGTAGATATAAATAAAAGTGATTCATCAAATCTTGATGCAACTCTTGAAATTAACATTCGTTCAGGTCAGCCCATCACTGACTCATTATTAAAACTTGTTCCTGAAGCATTTAGAGATCAACCAGAACTTGAACAAAGAGAAGATATAAATGCATTTTATGAGTATTCTGCGAGCCTTCAAGAAGCTTGGGATGGACCTGCTCTGCTTGTATTTGCAGATGGTAATTTTGTTGGAGCAACACTTGATAGGAATGGTCTGAGACCAGCGAGATATTCAATAACAAATGATGGTTTTGTAATAATGGGTTCCGAAACAGGAGTAGTAGATCTTGATGAGGAAAGAGTAATAGAAAAAGGTCGATTAGGTCCTGGACAAATGCTAGCGGTTGATTTTCATCAAAATAGAATCCTCAGAAATTGGGAGGTAAAATCTGAAGCCGCGCAAAGACATGATTACAAAAACCTCCTGAGTAAAAGAACTATCAAAATTGATAATAGTGAATGGGTTAAAGACTGCAAACTAAAAGACCTTGAGCTATTACAACAACAAACTGCGTACGGTTTTTCAGCAGAAGATAATGATCTTATCTTGGATTCAATGGCTTCATTAGCTAAAGAGCCTACTTATTGTATGGGCGACGATATCCCATTAGCAGTGCTTTCTTCAAAGCCACATATTTTATATGACTATTTCAAGCAAAGATTTGCACAAGTTACAAATCCTCCTATTGATCCTTTAAGAGAAAAACTGGTAATGAGTTTAGAAATGCATCTTGGAGAAAGATGCACACCATTTGAGATTAAAGATCCTAAACCTTTTGTTCATTTACAAAGTCCAATTATCAATGAAGAAGAAATCATTTCCATTAAAAAATCAAAAATTAAATCTCAAACCATTTCAAGTTTGTTTGATATTGAGGAAGGTGTTCAAGGCTTAGAGAACCAATTAAAAGCAATATGTAAACAGAGTGAGCTCTCTATAAAAGAAGGTTGCTCTCTAATTATTATTTCTGATAAGGGTATTAATCCTACAAAGACTTTTATTCCTCCTTTACTTGCTGTAGGAGCAATTCATCATTATCTTCTTAAAAAAGAAATTAGACTAAAAGCTTCTCTAATTATTGAAACAGGTCAATGTTGGAGCACACATCATCTTGCTTGCTTGATTGGTTATGGTGCAAGCGCGGTTTGCCCTTGGTTGACCTTCGAAGCAGGTAGACACTGGTTAAAACATCCAAAAACACAAAAACTGATTGATAGCAAAAAAATAAATCCATTATCAATAATTGATGTTCAAGAAAATATTAAAAAAGCTCTAGAAGACGGTCTAAGAAAAATTCTCTCAAAAATAGGGATCTCACTTTTATCTAGTTACCATGGTGCACAAATTTTTGAAGCTGTAGGCCTTGGATCTGACTTAATAAAGATTGCTTTTGATGGTACAACAAGCCGTATTGCTGGCATAACATTAAAAGAATTAACTAATGAAACACTTTCAATACATACGAAAGCCTATCCAGAAATCGATTTAAAGAAATTAGAATTTTTAGGATTCGTACAATTTAGAAATAATGGAGAATATCACTCCAATAATCCTGAGATGTCCAAAGTTTTACATTCAGCGGTAAAACAAGGGCCAGGATACGATCATTTTGAGACTTACAAAAAACTTATTCTTAATAGACCGACAACATCTCTAAGAGATTTACTAACAATTAATTCACAAAGAAAAAGTATTCCATTAGAAGAAGTTGAAAGTGTTGAATCAATTTGCAAAAGGTTCTGTACTGGAGGAATGAGTTTAGGTGCTTTATCCAGAGAAGCACATGAAGTTTTGGCAGTTGCAATGAATAGAATTGGCGGAAAAAGTAATAGTGGAGAAGGGGGAGAAGATCCAGCTCGTTTTAATGTTTTAAATGATATCGATGAAAATACTCAATCAGCGACTTTGCCATTTATTAAAGGTCTGGAGAATGGAGACACCGCATGCTCAGCTATTAAACAAATAGCATCAGGAAGATTTGGAGTTACACCTGAATATCTAAGAAGTGGTAAACAACTTGAAATTAAAATGGCTCAAGGCGCAAAACCCGGAGAAGGGGGACAATTGCCTGGTCCAAAGGTTGATTCTTACATTGCAAAACTAAGAAATAGTAAACCTGGAGTAGCTTTAATATCTCCTCCCCCGCATCATGATATTTATTCAATTGAAGATTTAGCTCAACTTATCCATGACTTACACCAAGTTCATCCAAAAGCGAAAGTAAGCGTTAAACTTGTTTCTGAAATTGGTATAGGCACTATTGCTGCTGGAGTAAGCAAAGCTAATGCGGATGTAATTCAAATATCTGGCCATGACGGAGGTACAGGTGCTTCACCACTGAGTTCAATTAAACATGCAGGTTTACCATGGGAACTAGGTGTTGCTGAGGTTCATAAATCTCTCTTAGAGAATAACTTACGTGAAAGAGTAATTTTGAGAACTGATGGAGGTCTTAAAACAGGCTGGGATGTAGTTATTGCAGCTTTACTGGGTGCTGAAGAATATGGTTTTGGGTCTGTAGCGATGATTGCTGAAGGATGCATAATGGCTCGGGTTTGTCATACAAACAAGTGTCCTGTTGGAGTAGCTACTCAAAAAGAAGAATTAAGAAAAAGATTTAAAGGTATTCCAGAAAATGTTGTCAATTTTTTCTTGTATATCGCTGAAGAAGTAAGACAGATAATGAGTAGTATCGGTGTTTCTAATATGGAAGAACTTATTGGTAATCAAGAATTTCTTTCTGCAAGAAATATCGATCTTCCAAAAACTTCTAATATTGATCTTTCTTCTTTAGTAAATAAAAACTTAACAACTGATAGATCATGGTTAAAACACTCAAAGAACGCCCATAGTAATGGTTATGTATTAGAAGACGAGTTTTTGTCTGATACTGAATTTTTAGATTCAATTAAAAATCACGAAATATTAACCAAAGAAATTGAGATAAAAAATACAGATAGAAGTGTTTGTGCAAAAATATCAGGCGAAATCGCAGAACTTCACGGAAATACTGGCTTCAATGGCGAACTCAACTTAAATTTCAAAGGATATGCGGGACAAAGCTTTGGTGCCTTTTTATTGAAGGGAATGAATGTTCAATTAATCGGAGAAGCTAATGATTATGTTTGTAAAGGAATGAATGGAGGAATACTCACAATAATTCCACCAAAAATAAATAAAACTTCCTCTGAACAGGTTATCTTAGGAAACACCTGTCTTTACGGAGCAACAGGTGGGAAATTATTTGCATTAGGAAAATCGGGCGAAAGATTTGCAGTTAGAAATAGTGGTGCCATAGCAGTAACAGAAGGAGCAGGTGATCATTGTTGTGAATACATGACTGGTGGGAAAGTAGTTATTCTAGGTTCCACAGGTAGGAATATTGGTGCGGGCATGACTGGTGGAATAGCTTTTATAATCGATGAGAAAAATGATTTAAGTAATAAAGTTAATAAAGAAATAGTTAGCATTCATAAAATAACTACATCAAATCAGGAAGACATCTTATTGGAAATTATTAGAGAATATCGAACAAAAAACAAATAGCTTAAAGGCCGCCAAAATAATTGAAAATTGGTCTTATTATAAAACTACTTTCAAATTGATAGTTCCGCCAAGCGAAGAAGAAATGCTTGGTATAAGGAAAATGTAAATGCCTTT
>QCPF01000003.1 GCA_003212655.1 Prochlorococcus sp. AG-436-D21
ATAAAGATGGTGGAGCGATTATTGAAACTATCTTTCCGTGTCTCGATAAAGATTTATAGGGAAAATTTAAAAAATATTAGGACATGATTTTTCTGCAATAAATTTTTTTAAATTCAAAACCCCTTCTCTTGTAAAAAGAATGCTTCCTTCTTTGGAGTCATCTGCCCAATAAGAATCTCTTTTGCCAATAGCTAACCAAAGCCTATCAGGTAATGTTGGCATGTACATACTCTCGAAAGCTGATGTTCCAATGTCATTTTCTTCTTTCATATCTTTGCATGCTTCTATCATTAGTTTGGGTCGATTTAAATAATGCCTGACACTCTGCCAATAATATTTTGTTTCAGCTTTAACTGGGGCGATGAATAAAATAATAAATATTAGGTATTTCATGATTTAACTTTTTTTAATTATAAGAACTGCAAAAAAAGTCACCTTATGTAAAAGGTGACTTTCATTAGTAGTTTTAACTAAATTTTTCCAATATTTAGGAAAAGAGTTTCACCAGTTGATTTCTTTCCAGTCCCGTCGTTGTCAGTTGAAATCCATGCTTGCCCGTCGCTTGTTATTGCTAAGCCTTCAACCTTTTCAAGGATAAAACCACCCGTAGATTGCATTACTGGTTTTAGATCAGTAACTAACTCTTTTTCAACTAAAGGATAAAGTCTGGGAGGAATATTAGTCTGAAGACCTTCGAAAATAACATCATCTAAATCTATTTTATATATAGCTTTCAATTTTGCTTTCTTCCCATAGAAACTATCTCTTTCGATTACATAAAGTGCCCCGTCATGGTGAGTCAATTCTGAAATGCCAACGCCGCCTTTTTTGATCCTATCTAATTGATAATTTACGGCCCCCCACTGTTTGGTTTTTAAATTATAGGAGAGGATCTTAGTTGTATTGAAAGCATCATCACCCCAAGGCTTCTGTTGAGCAATATAAAGAATATCCCCATTCCTTGTTATGCCTTCAAAACCAGGATTTTTAGCATAATTAAGATATGAAGGTGGTGGAGTTATCTTCTCTAAAATTTCACCATCTGAGCTTACATGGTAGATTGCAGGAGGATGTTCATCTAGCTTTTTCTTGATTCCTTCAGTAGAAATATAGAATCCACCATTACCATCAGTAGTAATACCCTCTTGATCCATAAATAATGCAGTCTTACCATCTAGCTTTATATCTATAGCTCTTTCTAATAGTGCTGGGGAAGATGAAGGATCAATAACGTAAATTCTTGGCTGAGTTTTAAAAGTCCCATCATTTACAGCATAAATTTTACCGTCATCACCAGCCACCATTCCACTTATCGCACCCCAAGATACAAATTCAAGGCCATTTTCATTTGTTAAATGTGGGTATGAAGCAGAAGCATCTTGTAGTTGATAAATAGTCACATGAGAAGATAAACCAGGTTCTTTTTTGTTGTAGTCTTTTTCATTTGCTGAGGCAATTAATCCCCTCTCTGGAATTGCGACAAATCCCTCTGGTCCAATGCCTGATGGAAGTAATTGAGTAAGCAAAGGTTGATTTAGTTCTGTGATATCGTAAACAGCTACTATCCCAGCTCGTTCAGCACCAACAAATAAATAGGGCGTTCCATTAATTTTTGAATATGTAACTGACTCAGGCTCTACTCCCTTTTTACCTGCTCTCCCATCTTGGAAATGACCTATTTGTGCAATTGCTCTTTCTAGTCTATTTGCATCTTCATAAACTACTGTTCCATCTTTTTTAAAAATAGTCCAGGATCTTGAACCACCTCTTTTTGCCTGATTTGGATCAATATGCTTGTAATCGCCTTCATTTGCTGTTGCAAAATGGTCATTATCAATCCATGTAAGACCATCGGGTTCTCTTCTTACATTCTTTAGTTTGCTTTTAAATTTATGTGCTCCATCTTTCTTTGTATCCATTCCTGCCATTTGTTTTACAACTCCTGCCGAGAAATGTGATATTACATTTCCATCTTTATCAATTACTGCAAGATGGTTGTTTTCTTGAAGAGAGACAACTGTTTCACCAAGATCATTAATAGCAACGAATTCTGGTTCGGGATCAAAAGGAGCTATTTCGGATAAGCCTGTTAAATCTACTTTTTTAATTGAGTTACATTGTATTTTTCCTCTTTTGTTTAACTTCACAAGAGAAACATAACCTGCAGGATTAATTTGAATGCCATTGTCATCAATTTGAGGGATAAATCCATTTTTATATTCTTCATCCCTCTCATTCTCTATAGCGACAGCTAGAAATGTTCCGTCTGGTGAAACAAAAACGCTATCAGGCTGCCCACCTAAATCACATTCTTTTACTGCTGTTCTTGTTTCTAAATTGTATTGAACTAAAGCTCCTGAAGGATTTGTATAACTTTCAGATGTATTCGAACCTATATAAGCATTGTTTCCAAGTGCTGCAATTCCAGTGGGTTCTGCTTCCAGTTCAACAACTCCCAATGCTTTAGGTTTTGCAGGGTCTGAGATATCAACTAAACCTACTACTCCTAGATCGCTATCTGTATACATCAAAGTCTTACCATCTTCTGATGCAGTAACAACTTCTGAAGAAGTTTTGGTTGTAGATTTTGATCCCTCTGGTAAATTATCACTTACATTGAAAGAAGAAATTCTGTTGAAGTTTTTTTCATTTGCCCAATATTTTGTATTCCAATTTGCAAATCCGCCACTTGTAGAGGAGGCGACGATTGCAAGTAATGCTGAAAAACTTGCAGCAGCTAGGGTTTTTTTCATTTAGTGCGTAAGGAAATACATTCTCATGCTCCCTTTAAAAAGTTAAGAAAAAAAAATAGATTTATTAAGAACAATTTAAGCTTTTAAAGAAATATAAATAAAAAAGACCTACCAAAGGCAGGTCTTTATGTGTGTGTAAGATTTTCTAATTAATAAATTAGAACTTGAACATAACAGATGTTCCTATGCCAACTGCATCATCCTTATTAGCTGCTGATTCCTCAACAATATAAATAAACGGTGTTATTGTCGTACTGTCGTTGAGTGGATATTCATATGAAAGATCATATGCCATTTCCTCAGCAGCATTATCTGCTATAGCGCCATTTGTTCCAATATTTGCTGAAAGTGTTCCTTCTCCTAGATCTGTTGAAACACCTAACGCCCATTGAGTCTTATCAGTATTTGTGCCCTCTATATCAGTAAGCTCGACACCTCCACTGAATGTGACAGGAGCAGATTCAGGAGAATAATAAGCAACTAAACCGTAGTATGTTGAATCAGTTTGAGTATCCCCTGAATCCCAAGCTTTTGTATCAGAACCTCCAGAGGTGTCAGTTTTCTCTTTCATAGAATAAGCAGCTGTGAAACCGTAGGTATCTGATTCATACCCCAAAGCTATTCCGTAAAAGTCGTCTCCTTCTTTGGTAAAGATACCTCTAGATGTTTCTCCTGAATCAGCTGACACCCCAAGACCAATTTCCCAGCCATCGCCAAATTCTTTAGAAGCACTCAATGAAACATCACCACCTAAGTCTACAGAGTTACCAGCACCACAATCTCCTAAATTATCAACCATGTTATTCATAGAACATGCATTAGGCCAAGTCTTGGATGCAGCCATAGAATCACCAACTGCAACTTTCCATCCTCCTAATGGGAATGTATAGTTTAGGTCAGTAACTTTAAGAGTGTCTCCATTATCTGAACCCCAGTCAAGACCTTCTTTATCCTTACCAACACCAGCACCTGGGTGGTTTCCGGTTTCAAGTTCAATATTGAGTTTATCATCACCAGTGAAACTGGTATTTAGATCAACTTCAAAGAAATATTCTGCCATTACCGCTTCATTAGCATCTCCATCAAGAGATTCAGCACCAATTAAAAAGCCAGCTTTACCACTCATAGTGGTTGTTTCACTGAAAGAACCAGCTTCAATGCCATTAACACGAGCTTCAAGACCATCAACTCTTCCTTTCATAATTGCCAACTCAGAACCAAGCTCATCACTAAGTCGATTTAGTGCATCTCCGTTCATTAAGCCTTCACCACCTGCAATAAGATTGTTCAACTCAGCAGCAGCTTCTAAACGAGTAACTGAGTTACCATTAAATTTAGGGCTATTTGTAAGATCCTTTAATGAATCGTAAGCCCAATCCCCTGGGAATAAAGTATCTGATTTGAAATCACCTAAAGATACTAGATTGCTAGAGTTTGAATATTCACCAAGATCTGTTGAATTGATCTCAGCGGCGTTTACTGCAAAACCTGATGCCATAGAAATGATGGCAGGAGCAGCTATTAATTTTTGAAAGAGTTTCATGAACCTCAACACGTAAAAATGGATAAATATCCAAATCTATGAGAACGAATAAAAGTTAAGAAACGGGTAAGAAATAAAGTCCAAAAACAAAATTTAAAAAGAACTTAAACTGCTTTTAAAGTAATTAAAAAAATTTTGTAATTTTCTCGTACAAAAGTTAAAATTTAATTTAATTTTGTTTTTAAATATTTTCAAAATCAAACGAAAAAAGCTCTAATCAAGATTTAGTTTAAGAGAGGGTTAAGAACTAATTAATTAAAAGATAAACTTTAAATTGAAGAGTATTTATGTTCGTATTAAGTGCTATAAATATGTTGTCTTTCATTAATTCATGAAATCAATGAACATAGCTAAGAAAGCTTTGGTCTTTACTTCTGTAGTTGCCATTGCAGCTGGCACAAGTGTTTCGGCAAAAACAAGATTAAGTGGTGCTGGAGCATCATTTCCTGCCAAAATTTATACTCGATGGTTTTTTGATCTAGCAAAATCTGGCGGCCCAAGAGTTAATTATCAAGCTGTCGGCTCTGGTTCTGGAAGAAAAGCATTTATTGATCAGACTGTAAATTTTGGTGCTTCTGATGATCCCATGAAAGATAAAGATATAGCAAAAGTTACTAGAGGACTAGTACAGATACCTATGGTTGGAGGTACTATTGCATTTGGTTATAACTATGATTGTGATTTAAAACTTTCCCAGGAGAAAGCAGTACAAGTTGCTATGGGAATGATTAAAGATTGGAAAGAATTAGGTTGTAAACCAGGGAAATTGACTTGGACTCATCGCTCTGATGGATCAGGTACAACTAAAGCTTTTACAAACTCTATGGAAGCTTTTTCAAAAACCTGGACATTAGGCACAGGTAAGTCTGTAAAATGGCCTGCAGGTGTTGGAGCAAAGGGTAATTCAGGTGTAGCAGGTGTTATACAAAATACTCCTGGGGCAATTGGTTATGTTAACCAGTCTTATATAAAAGGTAATGTTAAAGCCGCTGCACTTCAGAATCTTTCTGGAGAATATGTAAAGCCTACAGTTGAGGCAGGAGCTAAGGCTCTTAATGGTATTACTCTAGATGAAAATCTTGCTGGTAAAAATCCTAATCCAACTGCAAAAGGAGCATACCCTATAGCTTCATTAACATGGATACTTGCTTATGAAGAGGGTAATGGTAGAAACACTAAAGCTATCAAACAAGCCTTTAATACATTATTAAGTGATGAGTATCAAGATAAAGCTCCATCACTTGGATTTGTCCCCTTAAAAGGAGATATTCTTGAGAAGTCAAGAGCTGCTGTAAAAAGAATCGGTAAATAAACCGTAAGACAATATTTAAAAGGAGGAATTTATTTCCTCCTTTTTTTTATGCAAACAAATATTTTGACAAGCCTAATATTAAAGAAAAAAGAATGAGTATATATGTTGGAACTATTTTTAAAAAAGATAATAGTGTGGAGATTAAAACTATAAAAATAGAGCTAATTAAAAAGAATTTTGATGAAAAACTATCTTCAATTAAATTAAATCCAGAGAAAATAACTGCTCCAGGAATTGTATTGATCACTCCTTCGATAAAGTAATTAATTGATTTAATTCTGTTTTTTATAAAGCCTTTTCCAAAAACAAAAATCAATATAAAACTTGGTAAAAAAATTGCAAAAGTTGATATAAATGAATACTTTAAAGCTTCATTTATTCCTCCGATTGAAAACCCTGCTTTATATCCAATAAAACTTGTAATTAATAAGACAGGCCCAGGTGTTATTTGGCTAATCATTATTCCATCTATAAATTCATTATTTGTTAACCATCCTTGCGAGATAACATAATCACTCATAATAGGAATGATTACTAATCCACCTCCAAAAATAAAAAGTCCCGATTTAAAGAAGAAAAAAAACAGATTAAGGTAATCTACTAAAAACTTTGAGGTTATAGACTCTCTTAAAAAATTATAAAACTTTGATATATCTAAAAAGACCGAGCTAATCAAAAATGAGGTTGTTGAAAATATAGATAAAGGGACCAAGCTATAAAAAATATTTTTGAATTTCTTTAAAAATATATTTATCAATCCTGCAATACTAAGAATTGTTATGAGTGGAAATTGAATACTATTATATTTAGCAAATATAAGTAGAAATAATATTGAGCTGGAGAATAATATTCGATCAAACTTTAATCTTTTTTTTAATAGAACTAATGAGAATGAAAAAATTATTCCTGCAATAATAGGCGGATTAAAATAAATTAAATCTGTTAAGAATTTTGATCCAGAACCAATTTGCCAAAAAAAACTAAGAGCTAATACCGAAATGAATCCTGGGATAATGAAACTTATACCTGATATCAATCCACCAAGATAACCATTTAATTTAAGACCTATATATATTGCCAATTGAGTAGATATTGGTCCTGGAAGTATTTGACATAATCCAATACCTTTTTCAAAAGATTGAGTTGATATGAATTTTTTATTATTTATTAGTTCATCTTCGAATAAGGAAATATGAGCATAGGGTCCTCCAAAACTTAAAATACCAATTTTTAAGAAAGTTTTTGCGAGTTCAATTAAGGATATTTTTGCCATTAAAATATTCTAATTCCCAAAAATTAGTCTTTAAGGAGCTGATAGGCTTTGTTTGAACGAGGGTAATTTAAGACTCGAAATCCAAGATAAGAAAATTAAAAGTGATGAAAAATAAAGACAATATTGAAGACCAACACTTGCATTTCTCCCAATCATAAATAATAAGCCAGAGAGTAATGTTCCAATTAGTCTTCCAGCAGCATTTGCCATGTAATAGAAGCCAACATTTAAACTGACTTTTTCATTATCAGAGTAGGCCAAAATCATATAAGAATGTGTAGATGAATTCATTGCAAAAACAAATCCAAAAATAGTAAGTCCTAAAATTATTGCTATTGATGGAGAACTTTCTCTCCATAATGCGATTCCTATTAAAGATGGTATGACCATTAATACGGCACTCCAAAATTGGATAGCTTTACGATCTGGACTTTCTTTCTGGCCCCACATCTTTCTAATTGCTGGAGCAGAAGCCTGAACAATTCCATAACCTATTACCCAGGCCCCAAGAAATAATCCTATTTCCATGTAGTCCCAACCAAATGCAATATCAAGGAATACTGGAAGAGCTACAACAAACCAAACATCTCTTGCTCCAAAAAGAAAGAATCTTGCTGCTGAAAGAATATTTATGGCATCTGATTTTGAAAAAAGATCATTAAAAGCTGGTTTGGTCTTCATCTTACCAATTTCTCCAGGTAAAATTAATGTCAATAAAAAGGCTAAGCAAAGTCCAAAACCCATAATTCCTACAGCATTATTGAATCCAAATAACTTATATAAAAGTCCACCCAAGAAAAAGCCAACTCCCTTAAGTGCATTTTTAGATCCAGTTAAAATAGCAACCCATTTAAAAAGTTGTTTTTGACTAGTATCATTGCCATCATTTGTCTTTGGAACTACTTTCTTAACAGCACTTTTAGCACTCATTTTATTTAAATCTTTTGCTATCCCACTGACTGCTTGAGCAACCATAACGTATACGACACTAAATATTACTGGCCAATCCTCCTTAACTGGAATAAGCATGAAAAGGGCAATGATTTGAAGAATAGTCCCAATCCATAAAGTAAGCCTTAAACCATATCTTGCTCCTATCCAACCACCATATAGATTAGTAATTATTCCAAAAAACTCATAAAAAAGGAAAAGTAAAGCAATTTGTAGAGTTGTGTAACCTAGCTCATGAAAGTGACCAACAACTAATAATCTTAATGCGCCGTCAGTAAGCGTGAACGCCCAATAGTTTGCTGTAACAACACTATATTGTTGAATATTAGATAACTTCATAAAGACATAAATCAAATCTCTTTTTTGATTACATATTCAGTAAGATCTGCAAGTCTGCAGCTGTAACCCCACTCGTTGTCATACCAAGCGTATATCTTTAATAAATTTGAATTAACAACCATCGTTGATAAACTATCAACGATTGAACTTCTAGGGTCATTTACATAATCTGCAGAAACTAAAGGTCTCTCTTCGTAGCCAAGAATTCCTTTTAAATAAGTTTCTGAAGCTTCCTTAAGTGCCAAATTTACTTGTTCAACTGTCACTTCATTATTTAATTCAAAAACTGCATCAGTTAAGGAACCATTAAGTAGAGGAACTCTTACTGCATGGCCATTTAATTTTCCTTTTAATTCTGGAAAGATCTCAGCGATAGCTTTAGCAGATCCAGTAGTAGTAGGTATTAAACTTTGCATACATCCTCTTGCTCTCCTCAAATCGCTTTTATAAAAATCTACAGGAACTTGAGTGTTCGTGACATTGTGAATAGTTGTAATAGCGCCATGTTTAATTGAGAAATTTTCATTAATTACCTTTACTATCGGAGCTAAACAATTTGTAGTGCAGGATGCTGCAGTTACTAATTTATGTTTGGAAGGGTCATAAAGACTTTGATTTATGCCATAAACAACATTAAGTGATTCAGCTTCTGCAACAATTCCTTTGACTGGACAAGCTACTATCACTCTTTTCATCCCTAGAGAATCAAAATAGGGATTTAGTTTGTCTGGCTTTTTATTCTTTCCTGTACATTCCAAAATAATATCTACAGAAGATTTTTCCCAAGGAACATCAAGGTAATTTTTAAAAGATGTGTAGGTTAATTTCTTTCTATCAATTATTATTTCTTCTTCTTTAACCTTTATATCTTTCCCCCATCTGCCATGGACTGAATCGAATTCGAGTAGATGTGCAGCGGCATTCGAATCTCCGGCTATCTCATTAATGTGAGTTATTTCTATATCAGCTCTATCCCATAATGCTTTGAAAACTAATCTTCCTATTCTTCCAAAACCATTAATTCCAATTTTCATCACTTTGAAATCTCCTATTAAAATTATACATCAAAATATTTTGATGTATCAAGATGTTTTTATTAATGAAATCTTTTTTATTTAAGCTATATTTAGGAGAATTTAATTACTTTAAAATTGTTAAAAGAGAGTAGCAAAGTAAAAAAAGAAAATATATCTAAGTTGATGGTTTCATTTTCTGATCCTTTTAGGCTAGAAATAATTGACCTAATGATGGATGGAGAAGTTTGTGTTTGCGATATTATGAAATTAACTAATTTATCTCAATCAAGAATCTCATATCACATAAAAATTTTGAAGGAAGCTGGTCTTATCTCAGATAGGCAAGAAGGTAGATGGGTGTATTACAGCTTAAATAAAGAATCTCTCTTTTTGATCAAGGATTGGATAACTTCTTTGACAGATTATTCCTCAAATAGAAAACGTTGCTGTGAATAAATTATATTTTTGATTTTATTAATTAACTTCTGATTCCCTGTCATAAGTCATTCCTGATTGTTCCATCCATTCAGCTTTAGTTTTGCAATTTTGTTTGTGATTAAAGATGTGAAAACCTTCAATAATAATCATTATGGATAGAAGCAAAATAGGAATAAAATATACAGGGGAAGATATTACTTTTTTATATTTGATTTGAGAAATAAATTCCCTGTATTTAAACATTCCCTCAGTTTCTATTCAATAAATAATATTCACCTATGGTTAAGTAAAGTTAAAGAAAAAATTTTTGAAGAAATTAATTTAAGGATGTTTACTTTTCATGACTTTCTTATACCTTTAACCCCTCTTAAAGTCTTTTACGACATTTGGTAGTAGATTTATAGAGATATTCTTTTTTTAATGGAAGAGAAATTAACTCTTTTCAAGAATCGTAAAAGATTCGGTATCGAAAAAAATATAGATATTATCTTCAAGAATACTGCCCTAGTCTTGTCTAGTTTCGTAGCAATAATACTTTTAGGAATAATTTTAGTAGTCTTTTTTCAGTCATTTGAATCTTTTTCAAGGTATGGCTTGAAGTTTTTAGTCACCTCTGAATGGAATCCTGTAAAAGATGAATACGGAGCTTTTACTGCAATTTATGGCACATTAGTAACATCATTTCTTTCGTTATTAATAACTATCCCTTTGGGAGTTGGAACTGCAATATTTATTACCGAAGACTTTGTGCCTAAAGTTGTTAGAGAAATAATAGGTTCCTTTGTTGAATTACTAGCGGCTATTCCATCAGTTGTATTGGGACTTTGGGCAATATTTGTGATGGAACCTTTTTTTAGAGCCTTTTTTGTCTTTTTACATAATTTCTTTGGTTGGATACCTTTATTCAGTACAGAACCTACAGGAAGAAATTCCTTGTTAGCAATATTGATTTTAGTAGTTATGCTTTTGCCAATAGTGACTTCCATTGCAAGAGATTCACTCAATCAGGTTCCTAAAAAGCTTAGAAATGCAGCCTATGGAATTGGTGCAAGTAGATGGAAAACAATATTTTCAGTAATTT
The DNA here is from genome assembly GCA_003212655.1 of Prochlorococcus sp. AG-436-D21. Classification (GTDB taxonomy): domain Bacteria; phylum Cyanobacteriota; class Cyanobacteriia; order PCC-6307; family Cyanobiaceae; genus Prochlorococcus_A. Next base: position 10,707 of record QCPF01000003.1, read on the forward strand.
TGCCGGCAGCATTATCAGGAATTATGGCAGGTGTTTTATTGGCTTTAGGCAGAGCGATGGGAGAAACTATGGCTGTGACAATGATTATTGGTAATTCTAATGCATTTAGTTGGTCTCTATTATCTCCTGGATATACCATTTCTTCCATGCTTGCAAACCAGTTTGGTGAGGCTGATGGAAGTCAGGTTTCATCACTCTTTTATGCAGCTTTTGTACTTATGATCCTTTCTTTGGTGGTCAATATCTTTGCGCAATGGCTAGTTAAGAAATTTAGTCTCAAATATTAGATAATTATGAATTCACTCTATTACCAGAAAAGATTATCAAGAAATATAGGAGATAAATTCTTTACTTCTTTATCAGTAATTTGTGCATTGATCGCAATACTACCTTTGATTTTTCTGGTCACTTATATTCTTATCAAAGGTGGATCTCAAATCACACCAGAACTATTTACTTTAGAACCAAATCCGCCTGGAGATGATTTAGATGCAGGAGGTATTAACCCTGCATTGATCGGAACATTAATAATAACTACCATTGCTTCAATTATTGCGATACCAGTAGGTGTTGGTGGGGGGATATATCTAGCGGAATATTCTAAAGGCGGTGCTTTTTCAAGATTTATCAGATTTGGGGTAAATGTTTTAGCTGGAGTCCCTTCAATTATTGCCGGTGTTTTTATTTATGCCTTAATAGTTTCTACAAAGATCTTATTTGGAAGTATGTACAGTGGTTTGGCTGGAGGGATGGCGCTCTCAATATTAATGTTGCCTACTGTGATTAAGACTACTGATGAAGGTTTAAAGTTAGTGCCAAACGAATTAAGATATGCCTCTCTTGGTGTTGGAGCAAGTATGTATACCACCATATTAAAAGTTACTTTGCCATCTGCATTTAGGTCTATTGCTACTGGCGTTGTACTTGGAATCGCAAGAGCTGCAGGTGAAACAGCACCTTTGATATTTACGGCTTTATTCTCTTACTACTACATAACAGGCTTAGGAGACTTGTTTTATGAGATGGGTTCTTTGGCTGTATTGATATACAACTTTGCTCTTGAACCTTATGATGCACAGAATAAATTAGCCTGGGCAGCTTCCTTTATTCTTGTTTTATCGATACTATCAGTAAATATATTTTCAAGGATTTTGGCTGCTTTTACTGAGAAAACTAAGAGAGTATAAATGATTAAAACTAATAAAAAAATACCAAAGAATATCATTTTATCTCTTGAGAATGTATCTATTAGCTATGGAACTTTTGAAGCAGTAAGAAATGTTTTTTGTAACTTTAAAAAAGGCAATATAACATCTCTTATTGGTCCTTCTGGTTGCGGTAAATCCACTGTTCTTAGATCTTTAAACAGGATGAACGATTTAATTCCTAATTGTTCGTTAAAAGGAACTGTCTTGTTTGATGGAACTAATATTTACGACAAAAGAGTAGATCCAGTTGAAGTAAGAAGAAGAATTGGAATGGTTTTTCAACAACCTAATCCTTTTCCTAAATCTATCTACGAAAATATTGCATTTGGAGCAAGAATTAATGGCTTTACAGGAGATATGGATGAACTAGTAGAAAGTTCACTTAGAAAAGCTGCTTTATGGGACGAATGTAAGGATAAATTAAATGACAGTGGTTACTCTTTATCTGGTGGACAACAACAAAGATTATGTATTGCTCGAACGATTGCAATTGAACCTGAAATAATTCTCATGGATGAACCTTGTTCAGCATTAGATCCAATATCTACTTTAAAAATAGAAGAGACGATGCACGAACTGAAGAAGAATTACACAATAATTATCGTTACTCATAATATGCAACAGGCATTAAGAGTTAGTGATATGACTGCATTTTTTAATGCTATTGAATATGAAGATGGTGATGGAGGGAAAGTTGGTTATCTTGCAGAATTTAATTCCACTAAGAAAATTTTTAATTCTCCAAAAGAAAAAACTACTCAGGAATACATATCAGGTAAATTTGGTTAATGTTAAATTTTTACCTTTAAAAAGAAAAATTTTTACCTTTAAGAAAGGCAAGGGGTAGACAAACAGTATAAATACCTATATAGTTATTTCGAATTAGTAAGTTTATCTTTGAAAAACTACCCTTTTCTACCTTTCTTGATTTTTGCAGGGGCTCTCATAACAACTGCAACAATAGGATTGCCCGTATTTACTTCATAATTTAAGAGTATTTCTATTTCAGGTAATCTTATGGTTTCAATAATAAATAAAGAATTAATTGGAAGTCCTCATAAAACCTTAATAAAGGGAAATTTATTTGACTTTATAAAAAAAAGAGAGAATATGAATCTGTGTGGGAGTGAAAAATCTGTATTAAAACCATTTTTAAAAGTGGTTAATTTCTAATTTATTTATCATGGATAAAACTAAAGAACAGTTAGAAAAATTAAGAGAAGTAGCAGAAGCATCTCTTACAAAAACGGATGAACTTCAAAAAGTTCTTGCTCAAATCGAAGCTTTAATGTCTAGAGAAGAATCACAAACATTATCAAAGAAGAAGTAATTATTTAAAAAATAATTTTAGGTTTTGTACTTTTAATTACACCCATACAATTCCATTGTAGTTATTAATTGGGTATGCAGAACCCGTTCCAAAGTTTTCTGTTAGGTCTCGAGGTCTTACCTTCTTTAAGTAAAAGACCTCTTTAATTTGTTTGTTTTTATTATATTTTTATAACCTGCTTATTTAGTTGATTACTTTATAGATTTCTTTCAAGCAGACATTTACATCAAAAGATTCAGTATTTACAACCTCTAATCCTGTTTTTTCAGTAACTTCAACAGTTGCATTACATTCGTCTTGTTTAAGAGCCATATAACTTGGCTTTATGTCTTCAATCTCTAATTCAACACTTGATTCAGTATCTTCTTTATATTGTTCCATTACTAATGTAAGTGCCTCTATCTCAACCGAAAAATTATCATTTGCTTTTGCTCCAAATGAAACTACAAGAAATGGAAATAAAATCAAGGCTATTAATTTTTTCATTTCTATAAAATGTGTTTATTTTTTTTATAACGTGGATTGTCTGCTAAGGAAAGGGTCATTAGCTTCAAAAAAATTTTTTCTATTTCTACTAGTAGAGATTGATTTATAGAAGTAAAATAATTGATAAAAAAAATAATCGAGACTTTTAAGTATAAATTGGCATATCTAAATGAAAAATTTAAGTCACTTCAATAGGATTTTCTTAAGATTTTATTTCGATAATTTCTTCATCAGATACAATTGCCCATTTTTTAAATGACTTTTTGCAGGGATATCCTCCTGTTAAGTCTCCAAATGCAGGCAAAAATAAAGTATTTTTATTCTTATCCATTGCAAAACACCTAAAAGATAATTTATCTCCATTGCTTTTTAAATAGATTTTTGGATGATAATGTCCACAAATATTCAAGGTTTTTTTGTTTTCTAAATTAACTGGCTCATGGCTAAATGTAATATTTTTAGATTTTCTAACGTCAAAAATTTTTATATTTTTAATATCACAACCTACATCATGATTTCCGAGGATGAGTTCAACATTAGTTTTTAGTAGTTCAGGAAGGTCCTCAACTTTTTTTTGAAGAGTTTTATCAATTGAATATTTACTGTGGAATAAATCTCCCAATATTATTAACTTTTCAGGACTATATTTTTTTACTATTGTTTTTATTCTTTCAAAATTGTTTTTATCTAAATTATTAGTAAGAGGTATACCATTTTGCTGAAAATACTCAGCTTTCCCAAGATGAATATCGCATATTAACAACTCTTTTGTTTCTGGCAGAAATAACGCTCTTGAAGGAAGCATCTCTAACAATGTATCTTCCCAACAAAATTTAAAAGAACTTTTTTTCACTTAATCACTATATTTTTTTATAAGTTTTTCTACTCTTTTTTCTATTGGTTCATTGCTTAAAGTATTTTTAAGTCTTTCAACTAATAGAGGGAAAGCAAAAGGAGTTGGAGTTTTTATCTCGTTTAGTAGTATTTTTAAATTTTTTAATCTTTCTAATGATCTAGATATTCTTTTATTTTCTAATTGATATTCTTTAACTTCTTGATGCGATTGTTTTATCAAAAGATGGCCTTCTTCATATTTAGTAAAGACATCGTAGAAAAGACTTGAACTTATTTGAAGTTGGGAAGAAGTTTTTGTCTTAGTTGGATTATTTTGATTTACCAGTCCACTTATCTGGGCAATATTTTTAAATCTACGTTTTGTTAATTCTGAAAAATTAATTGCATTTTCTAGATCTTCCTCTAATTTTTTGTTATCCAAAAAATAATCAGCTTCTTTTTTAATTATGGAAAAATCATAATCTTCTGAGGTAGTTAGGCTGAATCCAAAATCATTGGCAGTAATACTAAATGTAGATTTTTTTATTTTTGCTAATCTTAAAGCCCACAAAAATGCAATTCCTTCATTTACAAATTTGCCATCAAGTGTAAAAACAAAAATATTGGATAAATCCTTGGTCTTATATATTTCTATAAGGAATTCATCTTTCTTTGGAATATTTGAAAGAGCCTGTTGTTTCTTTAATATTGGGCGTAATGAATTTAGTTCAGGATTCAAGTAATCATAATTTTCTGATTCATTGCATATATCTATTTCTTTTCTCAAACTTTCACAAAGTAGATCCGAAATTGCCATTTGACCTCCAACCCATGCAGGAATTAGAGAACTTTTTTTGGCTGATTTTTTAACGTATAAAATCATATCTCTGATTCTCACAAATTGAAGCATTTTACCAGCAAAGTAAAAGGTATCACCAGGATTTAATTTTGAGGCAAAATTCTCTTCTAAATTTCCCAAGGATTTCCCTTTCATATATTTAACATTCACAAATTTGTCACTTGTAATTGTTCCAATATTGAACTTATGCATTCTTATTAAGGATTTGTCTTTTACAAAATATTTAAAGTTTTCATTATTGTTTTGTGATTCTTCTTTAACTATCTTTTTATATTTTGGGTATGCTTTAAGACATTTTCCTCCATATTCTAAAAAGTCAAGACACCAATTCCATTCTTGATCTTTTAAGTTTCTATAACTCCAGCAATCTTTAATTCTTTCTTTCTCAATTGTAGGATTAAAGCCATTTCCGCATGCCAAACTTATTAAATGTTGTAGAAGCACATCATAAGATAATTCAGGAAGTCTAATTTCCTCAGATATACCACTTTTTATTATTCTCCTCATTGCACTAATCTCTAATAACTCTAAAGAATTAGTAGGCATAAAAATTATTTTTGATTTCCCTCCTGGTCTGTGAGCACTTCTTCCCGCTCTTTGGATAAGTCTAGCTAAATTCTTTGCACTACCAATTTGAACTATTTGATCTACAGGTTGGAAGTCAACTCCCAAATCTAACGAACTGGTGCAGACTACCCATTTTATTAATCCGTCTTTAACCCCTTCTTCAACTCTTTTTCTATCTTCTTTATCGAGGGAGCCGTGATGAAGTGCTATTTTGTCTTCCATCTCTGGCAGAAAAAATTTAAGACATTGATACCATCTTTCAGATTGGTTTCTTGTATTGGTGAATAATAAGGTGCTTTTATTTTTATCTAGGATTTTTAAAAGTGAAGAATGACTTCTGATTCCTAGATGGCCACTCCATGGAAAGGTCGTTTTATCCTCTGGCAAAACACTTATAATTTCTATCTCTTTTTGAATATTTGTACTTATAATTTTTGGTTTAATATCGCTCATCCCAACTATTGCTCTTGCGGCTTCTTCAATATTTCCAATAGTTGCAGACATTGCCCAAATTTGTAAATTTTTTATATTACCTCTTAACCAACTTAAAGATAACTCGCACTGGTTTCCTCTTTTACTGCCCATCAATTCATGCCATTCGTCAATAATTATTGATGATAACTCCTTGAAAAGATTATTAGATTCTTTATTAGAAAGTAAAAGAGCTAATGACTCTGGAGTAGTAATAAGAATATTAGGTGGTTTAGCTAGTTGCTTTTTCTTTTCGTATGGAGTTGTATCCCCGTTCCTAATTTCAACAGTGATTTCTTTATTAAAATGTAAAGCTGCTAATTGTATGGAATTTTTAAGATCTCTACTTAGTGCTTTTAAAGGCGTTATTAATAATATTTGCACACTTTTATTATTTTTGGGATCTTCTATCTTTGATAAAGGTCCCATTAATGCAGCGTAAGTTTTGCCGCATCCAGTAGGAACTTGTATTATTCCGTTTTCCCCATTTAAAAATGCTTTCCAAGATTCTACTTGGTAAGGCAATGGCTCCCATCCCTTTGAAAAGAAAAACTGTTTAATTTTAGAAATTAAATAATTTGATTTACTATTTTGCGTAATATTTTTCATGATATTTTTTTCATGAGGTCGTAAGCATTCTCTAGGCTATCTGCATCATTGATTTTTTTATCTTTTCTCCATTTTGTTATCCTTGGAAATCTTACTGCTATTCCTGACTTATGACGTTTTGAAATTTGTATTTTCTCAAAAGATATTTCGAATACCATTTCTGGTTTTAACGATCGAACAGGACCAAATTTTTCTATTGTATTTTTCCTTATCCATTTATCAAGCTCTTTAATCTCAATATTCGATAAACCAGAATATGCACTTGCAAATTTAATTAATTCTTGGTCTTTCCATAATGCAAAACTGTAATCTGTATAGAGACCAGCTCTTCTACCGCTACCGCCCTTAGCATAAATTAGAACAGCATCCAGTTGCATAGGATCAACTTTGTATTTCCACCAAATCCCTTTTTTTCTACCATAGGAGTATATAGAAGTCTTTTTCTTAATTATTAATCCTTCAGTATTATTTTCTCGAGATTTTTCTTTATAAGTTAAAGCATCAGGCCAATCTTTAGGAAAGATTAAATCAGATATTTTAAAAATATCAGATATATTATTCTCAGTTTTAGTTTTCCATTTTGAAAAATATTTTTCTAACTCAATTCTTCTATTTTCTAAATTAATTTCTCTTATATCTCTTCCATTAACCTCTAAAAGATCATAAGCAATAAAAATAATTGGATATTTTATTTGGATTGATCTAGTGGGAGATTTTCTATTTATTCTTTTTTGAAGTAAAGAAAAATCAAAAGCAATTTGTTCTTTAAAATTCCAAACTAATAATTCCCCATCAAGAACAAAATCATCTTTTATATGCGACATTTTTTCTACTAATTCTGGGAATGATTCATTGACTAATTCTTGCCCTCTTGTCCACAACGAAACATTTCCTGATCTTTTAATTAATTGCATCCTTATACCGTCGTATTTCCATTCAAATTGAAAATCATTTATTGAATTTTTGAAGATTTTATCTTCAATAGTATTCGCTAAAAGAAATGGAAATGGTTTGGAATTTAATTCTTGAAGATTGATTTTCTTATTAATTAAAAATTCATATGAATCAATTGAAGGCTCAAAATTACCCATCAATCTATGGGAAATAATTTCTTCATCAATATTAATTAGTTTTGATATTGATTTTGTGATTAATCCTATAGATACTCCAACTCTAAAGGTTCCTGTAAGAATTTTATTAAAAATTAGATGGTTATCTTCAGGTATCGTTTCCCACATGTTTTTAATTTTAAAATTTTTCTCCTCCTCATTAAGTTTTGATAAATCAGGTATTGTTTTGCCTAGTAATTCATTAAGACTTATATTTGATAATTTCTTTTTTCTGGAAGTACTTTGATTTTTTAGTAATAACGTTATTACCTCAGCAGAATCACCAACTTTTAAATAGCATGTATCAATAAGCCATTCAGGATATTCATATATTTGAGAAAAAAGATTTTTTAAATATCTTCCACTAATAAATCTCTTATTACTTTTTCCAGTCAGTAAATATATTGCCCATGAATTATCTATTGGATCATTAGATAAAAAATAATTCTTTAAAACTTCAATTTTATTATTTGTACTATTACTTGAATCTAAATCAATAAATAATTCTGAAAAATTTTTTAAGCTCATATTTATTTACCGAAGAAAAGAACATTTATTGATTCTTTTTCAACTAAATATTTGCTTAAAGCTTCACTATCTCCATGATGAAAAAATACATTTTTTGCTTCAGACTTTTTTACTACTTCCAGAATTCCATCCCAATCCGCATGATCAGAGATTGCGAATCCTTTATCATATCCTGATCTTTTTCTTAGAGCACTTATTGACATCCATCCACTCGCGAAAGCTGTTTGAATATTTTTGAAATTTTTTAAATAATAACCCTTACTTAATGATGGTGGTAATAATATTAGACTTCCTTTAAGTTCATCTATCTTTTTTTTATTTTCAATTTTTATTGTATCCTTAATATCAATTCCAAGTTCTCTATAACTATTGTTCATTTTATGAATGCTGCCATGGGAATAAATATTTCCATTAAAATTTGTTTGACTAATTTCGTTTAACAATCTCTGAGCCTTTCCAAGTGAATAGCAGAAAAGTAAAGAAGTTTTTTCTGGTGAATTAGTTATCCATTTTGAAATATCATTTGCTATTTTATTTGATTCATCCCACTTAAATATTGGCAAACCAAAAGTACATTCGCTTATTAAATAATCAGTTTTTACTATTTCATATTGTTTGCAAGTTTGATCTTTTTGAAGCTTAAAGTCACCTGAAATTAGCCATTTTTCTCCAGCAAAAATAAACCTTATTTGACTAGATCCAAGGATGTGGCCGGATGGATGAAAAGAAATATTAATGCCATTTATCTTAAACTCTTCTCCATATTCAAAAGTCTTAATTTTAATATTATCTCCAACTCTTTCTTTAAGAAGTATCGCAGTTTCCTTAGTAGAAATGTATTCTTCACAGCCAAATGTAAAGTGATCAAAATGAGCATGAGTTATTAATGCCTTTTTTACTGGCTTGCTTGGATCAATCCAAATATCAGCAAGTTCACAATAAAGATTTCCATCTTTATATCTAATTAAATATTCTTGTTTAGTTCTCAAAACTACATCTCTTACAATGAAGTTAATTTAGCTAATTATGCCCACGCTTGTTTAGATAAAGCTATGGCTGAAATTGTTAGTAAAACAATAACTATAAATTTGTTACTCCAATTAATCATGAATGAACTAAATTTGTTGAAAGAAACTCTATTAGATGGCATAATCTTTTTTTTATTCATTATTTGATGATTTTCATTATTTTCTAAGTAATTTAAATTTTTAATCTCATTAATTAATTTAGATTCGCAAGTTGAGAGTTTTTCTACTTGATTTAATAATTCAATATCTTCTGGCCTTAATAAAGAATTTAATTCTTTAATTTGTCTTTCGTTTTTCATAAGAAATTCATTAACTATCTCATCTGTCCCTAACCCCTTCTTTATATTTAAAAGAATATCATTTCTTTCCCAGGATTTTTCAAGGGAATTTAAAATTTTGCTTATGCTCATTTTTAAGTATTTTTACTTATGATAATTTATAATTTTTTTCTTCTGTGGCTTATTCCTTTAAGTGATTAAAAAAAATAATTTTTATTTAAGATTTACGAATAAGTCTGTTAGCAAAATATTTTATCTTTACCTTTTCAACAATATTTTTTGAACTACTTTTAGTTTTAACTTTATTTAAATTGATCACTTCATCTGACACATTTTTGCCCGTTTCAAAATAACTTTTAATTTTTTCTAATTCTTCTTTGTTTAACCTTTTTGTTGCACCTTTTGCATTAATTCCAAGTTTCTTGCAGGCTAATAATATTCTATTACTTTCGACATTAAGATCTTTGGCAATACTGAAAATAGGAGTATTAGTAGTCATTATTTTCTTTACAATGAAATTTATTATTTATAGTATATTTATAAGTTAGAAATTAAATATATTTTTAATTAATATTAATTTTAAAAACTTTTTTTAATTAGGCTACTTCATCTTCAAAATTATTTAAATCATTAAACTTCTTCTGCATGGTTGGATTGTTTCTAGTTAATTTCTTTACTGTCAAATCTTGAGATTTGCTGTCAGCAGATAAAAGATGTTTTTTTGAGAGAACTAAAGCCTCTTTAGTTTTTTGTAAATGGGTTATTGATTTATCAATTTCTGAAATTGCATCATTAAATCTATCCTGTGCAAGTGAAACATTTTTACCAACTGCATTTTTGAATTGCTCAAGAGTACTTTCAAAATTGGTTATATCAAAATTCTCACGTTTCATTAAATCAATTTGTGATTTGTATTTTAAGGTTTCCATAGATGCATTTCTTAGCAGAGAAATAATGGGCAAGAAAAATTGGGGTCTTATGACATACATTTTTGGGAATCTGTGAGAAACATCTACTATCCCAGCATTGTATAGTTCACTATCTGGTTCTAGAAGGGATACGAGAACTGCATATTCACAAGATTTTTGTCTTCTATCTTTATCTAATTCTTTTAAAAAATCTTCGTTTTTTCTTTTATTAGTTCCATTTAAACTTTCATTCTTCATCTCAAACATTATAGATACGACTTCGGTTTTATTTTCATCAAATTCTCTAAATATATAGTCACCTTTACTTCCTGAAGTGGCATCATTATCCTTTTCGAAATATGAGTTTTTAAATGCAGAGGCACGATTTAGATTAAATTGAGTTTCGCAATGGATTTCTAATGTTTCTCCTATCATCTTTGTAGATAATCTTGATTTCATTTCTCTTAACTCCTGAATAGTCAGATCCCTTTCACTAATTTTGCTTTTAAACTTTTCTTCAATTAATTTTTCATTAATTGAATGTTCAAGTTTCATCTTTTCAATGGAATTTGTTAAAGATGAGTTTTCTTTTTCTAAATTAGTAACAGCTTCACTAATTTTGTTTTTTAAAGATAATTCTGAAATTAAAGACTGGTTTTTAATTTCGTCTTTCAACTTGATTAATTCATTATTCAATGAATTTATTTTATTTGTTGCTTGATTTTTTAAATCATTAAGGGCATTTGTTTTCTTTTCTTCAGCTATTTTTAATTTAGATTCAAGAGTTTGGATCTCAGACTCTTTAATCCGATGCTGCTCTATTAACTGTATTTTTAACTCACGTTTTAATATTTCTAAAGCTTTTTTATTATCTTCTTCAGCTAAGATAAGTCTTTCTTTTATTTGTTTATTAAATTCTTCGTCTTTTATCTGAAGAAGTATTTCTTCAAAGCTGCTGGGATCAATTCGGAAAGTTTTGCCGCATGAAGGACATTTAATATCTTTCATTTTTTAATTACAAAATTAATATTAGATAGGATTTAATATTCGAATTATGTAAAAAGAATATTATTCTTGACTAAGAATAAACAATGAACCAATATTATGCATTAAAAAATAAAGTAATTACTCAATAAAAGTTATATTAATCCTGATTCCTTAAGAATGTTTATTTTATTCGCTAATTCTATATCTGCAGAAGATATTGAGCGGTCTAAAGTTTTGTGAGATGAAACTGTGTAACCACTGTCATCAACAAATTCGTCTTCCCCATCTTTTAAGTGAGCATTTTCATCTTTGAGATCTTTAAAATTATCCGACTTGAATATATTTGACTTGCTGATATTACTATATCCAAAATTCGCAATTCCTCTAGCATCTAATGCTTCCTCAACTAATATTCCAACTACTTTAGATCTACTTATAGATTCGCTCTTGGATATTTCATCAATAATTTCAAGTACTCTTTTTCTAGGAAGATATCCTATCCTTTTAACTTTATTTTCCATAAGTCTTTACATATGTCAATATTGTAACACTTCTGTCAAATCAACTCAGATTTTGATTTATATTAATTATGTATAAATTTAAATAGTAGGATTAAAGTAAAATTTCAAAGAACATTTATTCAAAGTTATTTTTCAAATACTCATGGGGATAGTTTTAAAGGCTTCTTCTAATTAATTTTTCCAGTTTGATTCTGATTTTTGAGATTTTCTAAATTTAAATTCAAATATTATGAAAGAAAAATTATATGATAATGCTGATAGCTTTGCGATGTCATTTGATGAGGAATGGGAAAATGTTGATTGTGATGAAATAAAATTAAAGATAGATAAGGTATTAGAACTTTTATCAGATCACCCTTTTTTGATATCTAATCCTGAAAATGCTAGAAAAATGGCAGAATTTAGGATATTTTCATTAAAAAAATTTAAATAATTTTTTTTAAATTTTTTGAAGTTAATTATTTTAAGATTAATTTTAATTACTTAAGATTTAAATAGTTGGCGAATTAAAAAATCCCTTAGTGTATAAAAATATTATTATCCCAATAATTGGACCTATCCCAAAAACAAAAAGTACTAATTTCGCAGAATTTTTTGTTTGACCTAATTTTTGATCTTTTAAATTTGAATTAGCTTGTTTTTTTTTAGATTTTTTCTTTTTCATGAAGGATATGTTACTACAATTAGACTTTAAAAGATTTTGATATGTTATTGGGTTTGAAAAAACTTTCAAATTGACAAAGCTTATATGGGAGTCAAAAAAGATCATATTGTATAATGTAAAGAATATAAAGGAAATATGAGCGCAACTAAGAGAGAGGAAGTTTGTTCTCACCTTAGATATATAAGGTTAGAGCTTAGAGACATGCATCAAATGCTCATTAAAGAAGATTTGTTGCCAGATCTTAATGAAGCAAAGGAAGTACTCGCGCAGCTTGATGCCTTATTGGATTTATTATCAGAAAAAAAAGTAACCAAGATAAAAAGCCAATTTTGAAAGCTTTCAGTTAAATTGATTGTATTAAAGATAATTTGTAGCTGATTCTATTTTTTTTCTATTGTCGTGCATCTGCTCTAATTTATTGTAAATTTCTTTAATTTGGATTTGTATTAGATCGGTCGAATGTATATTACTTAAAGCATCTAATGTTGATAAAAGGCTTTCTTTGGCTTCAATTAAATGTCTACATTCTTTACTGCCTGCTTCGTAGGACATAGTATTAGTATAAAGAAAATTATTATCCTAAATATATTAAAAATTCTTCCGTATTGTTTGATACTCTTATTAAATCAACGCTTATTATTGTAATTTTCAATACATAATAAGAAATTATTTTTACTAAGATTCAATAAAAACAAATGCAAGAAAACTCATACGATTATAAATTCTGTATTAATTTGGCACTAGATAATGCAAAAAAAAGAATTAATTTATTAGATAATTTTGATAAAAAGTGTGTTTTAGAAGAATATAAAGAATGGATTAATGATGGTTTAAATAAGCATACGGTTTTACTACTAAGAGATGATCCGATCATCTAGGAAAGATGTGAAATATTTTTAATTCTTTGTACTAGAAGTAACCCTAAATAAAAAATAAAGACTTACGATAAAAATTACTGATAGAATAAAAGTTAATGATGAAAAACTATCCATATCTATATTAATTAAAAATTCATTTAACTATAGCAGTTAACTTAATTAAGTCCTGCATTTAGTTTTCTTTGAAAAGTGAAAGAATAAATTTATTCAAACTTTCTTTTTCTAAAAATATTTTTTTCTTCTTGTAGATCTTTAATTTCTTAAAAATTAAATCAACTAAGTTTTCTGATTTTGGAGTCATATATTAAATTTATTTTTCCAATAAATAAGTTTTCTCTTCACCTATTTTATCTGGTTTTGTTATTTTACATCCTTTATCTTTTTCCATATTGCAATCTTTTGTGGCAGGAACAGATTTCCAGGTACAAATTTTTTCTTGGGATTCTTCTTTTAAAATATTCCATCCAACATCTAAGTATTCTGAGATACCATCCTCTCCACAAGAAAACTTTATTTCCATTCTTTTCTTTTCTGAATTAGGATTATCTTCAGTATTTTCCAAATTATTTGTGGGATACTCTTTATTAGTTGTTGTCCTGCAAGAAATTAAGGAAATTGCGATTAGAATTAAAATAGGAACTTGTGTTATTATTTTCATTTTTTTAAATTTTGATGATTCTAAATTTTTTAAATTATAGTTTATTTTGATTCTATTAATTTTAATAGTTTATTCATTTTATCCATCAAGTCTTTTACATCCCCTGGGTTCGGTAATATTAATTCTTCCGTAACTTCTAAATGCATTTTCTTTAAGTTTTGCCTCAAATCTTTTAATTGCATTTTTACGTTTTCTTTCTTTTGTTTTATATCAGTCATAGGAATAAAATTTAAACTTTATTAAACATAAAGTTACTATTATAATATTGAGATGCTTACTTATAGAGAATAATTCAAAATTTAATTTTTTAAATTTTCTATTTCATAGATTTCTTCGCCACCATAACAGAAATTTGTAGATAACATTTTAATCTCCTTATTGTTGATTCCAATAGTATTTTTATTTTTAATAATATAATTTTTAGCACTCGCTTCACAATCTAATTTATTTTTTGCATGTTTAATAACTGGATAAAAATATGCCAATGTAGTAATTACAAACAAAAATATTATTATTGATTTTTTTTCATTTTTAATAAATTCTTTAGATGTTTTTTTGGCTTTTAATATTTTTATTAGTAATTTATCTGGTAATCCTACTTGAACGAATAACAACTCTACCCACCAAGGAAGACCCTTATCTTTCTTTTTCTTTGCGTTTTCGTAATTTTTCATTTTATTGGCTTCATGAATTTGGCTTCTAACCTCCTTAGGATTGGTTGTTTCTTTTTTACTCATATCATCGAATGATTTATTTGGAATGTAGAGGTTTTATTTTGATTTGGAAACTATATTTTTATTTTATAAGTTTTAATTTAATTTAACTATGAATTTGAGTATTGTTAATTTGAAGTTAAAATTTTTAAATGGGAAAAAAAAGAAGGAAGTTAAATAAAGATTTTGAGAGAAAAATATATTCATCAAAAAAAAATGTCGAGTTAGTATTGGCAAAAATCTATGATATCGATGATGAAGATATACAAAAAGAATATATGAGTGCTTTTAACAGAGTTGTTTACTTATATGATGAATTAAAAGAAGATTATGAACGACAAGGATTTTCAGACAATTCAGAAGAACTTCTCACAAACTATAAAAATGCTTTTAATCTTTTCGAATCAGAATTTGAAATTTAACCTCAATTTCTAATTAACGTTTGTAAGGTTTTACGGGTATTTCAATAAACTTTCCTTTTTGGAGATCAGATCTCTTCTTTTGTAAATTTTCTATACATGACAAAACACTTCTCTCCTTTTTGCAAAATTTTTTTATTTGGTAGTCAGTAAGTGAGAATGATTTATTACTAAAGGAAAAGAAGGCCAATAAAAACATAGATAAATTTATTAAAAACTTCATTACTTTTTTCCTTACTAATTTTTCTAATTCTCTTTTATTTAATTAATTTTTATTATAAATATCTATAATTTGTTTTAATTCATCTTTACTTAATTCTGTTGAAATAAAAACTTCTTGGGCTGTTTTACCCTTTCTTGCTATTGCTTTATATCCGTTTATAGTTTTTACTGACAATCTAATTATTAATTTAGATGATCTTCCCCTGGCTCTTGAAATAGCAGCTGGAGTTATTGTCTTGATATTAATATCCAGTGCTAACTTTTGGAGTATTGGTATTAGACCTTCTATATTTGTACTATGATTTAATACTAACCTTCCCAATTTAAGTTTAAGATTATTCTATTGAGAAAATTTTGTTTCTGAGAAATTAACTTTAGCATTAAAATGATTAAAAATTTTGAAGTTCTGTTATATTTATTAAAGCTATTTAAATCTAATGATCTTTCAAATAGGTTGGGCAGCATTGGCTGCAATCTTTACCTTTTCTATTGCCATGGTTGTTTGGGGAAGAAATGGTGACGGATCAATTGATATATGATTTCATTTTTAAGTTATGAAGACTTTTTAAGTAAATTTCTTATCTTAACTTCATTCGTTTTACTCATATTCATAACTTTTGCTGTAATTTATATATCTTATGTCTCTTGGAAAGATAAAAAAAGATTAAAAAAATAGATATTATTTTTGGTCTTTATTCTTATCCTTAATTCTGAGCTCTTCAATTAATTCTTTTGCTTGTTCCAATTTAGATATGCTGCTTTTGTATATCCCAATGTCTTTTTCTGCTTTATTAGCAGATAAGTTTAATTTTTCAAAAATTTCGGAGATTAACTTATTTTCATTTGTTTCATTTTTATTTTTAAGATCTTGGGAGTTTGAAATTAATATATAAATCCCTAAGTTCAAAATCCTTGAGGGATAAAGTTTAGAATTGCTTTTTTCTATTAATAATTTCAAAATATCTTTAGATGTTTTATCGTTGAATTCCTTTTGAGATTTTTGAGATATTTCATTAATTTCCTTCGCCTCAAAATTTGTAGAACTGCATAAAGATTCAAAAAGTAGATCCAAGTGTTTTTCAGGTTGATATCCCTTCATTAATTCTTTGAATGTTTCGGTGAGGCCGATACAAAAGAGGTAATCTTGCGTAAATTCATTTTGATGGTTTAGAAGATTAAGTTCGACAAGCATTTCATCAACTATTCTTTTATATAAACCAGGAATGACGTAAGGGAATTTTTCATGAAATACCTTTTTGCTATCTGAAACAGTCAGTTTTTCTTTCAATTTTTTATATGTAAACCTTAATAAGGTTAGCGTATGTTGACTCAATATCGTTAATATCTAATAAACAGATAAATATTATTATGATCCCCTTAGTTTTAGAAGAATCTGGCGGTAGTGAAAGAGTCTTTGACATTTATTCGAGACTATTAAGAGAGAGAATAATCTTTTTGGGTGAACAAGTTACTAGTGAAACTGCTAATAGAATAGTTGCTCAATTATTGTTTCTTGAAGCAGAGGATCCAGAAAAGGATATTTATATGTACATAAATTCACCAGGTGGATCCGTATATGATGGATTGGGTATCTTTGACACAATGCAGCATGTAAAGCCTGATATTCATACAGTTTGTGTAGGCCTTGCAGCTAGTATGGGAGCTTTTTTGCTTGCGGCAGGTACTAAAGGTAAAAGAAGCAGCCTTAGACATTCAAGAATAATGATTCATCAACCACTCGGTGGTGCTAGAGGACAAGCCAGTGATATAAGAATTCAAGCAGATGAAATTCTGTTCTTAAAAGAACGACTTAATACTGAACTGTCAGAGCGTACTGGAAAGGATTATGACACTATCAAAGAAGATACTGATAGAGATTTCTACATGTCACCAAACGAAGCTGTTGAGTATGGATTGATTGATCTCGTACTAGATAAGAAACCTATTAAAGTTTAATTTAATAATTGAGGAATCCTTTCTTTCTCTGGAATTTTGGTGAATTTGGAGAGGATACTTACAAATTCATCACCATCTAACGTTTCTTTTTCTATTAATAGATCAACTATCTTATCCATAGCTTCTCTATTTTTGCTTACTATATCGTAAGTTTCTTTATAACACTCTTTTACCATTACTCTTACACTTTCATCTATTTGTTTAGAGATTGAATCAGAAACTTCACTTCTAGTCATTAAATCTCTACCAACAAAAACTTCTTGATTACCACTTTCTAAAGCTATCGGACCTAGATTACTCATCCCAAATCTGGTAACCATTTGGCGTGCCATTGAAGCAACTTGTTGGAAATCACCTCCCGCTCCGGTCGTAATCTCTCCTTCTCCAAAAACTACATCTTCAGCGGCTCTACCACCTAGAGCACCCATTATTCTCGCTTTTAGTTGAGCCCTGCTAATGAGGGTTTGTTCATCGTCTGGGGTAAACCAAGTTAATCCTTTAGCCTGGCCTCTTGGAATGACGGTCACTTTTTGTACTGGATCATGTGCTTTTACAAGTGAACCTATAAGAGCATGGCCAACTTCGTGATAAGCAATTAATCTCTTACTTCGTCCATCTGTTAACGGAGAACCTTCCATTCCTGCGACAATCCTATCTACAGAGTCATCAATTTCTGAAATACTAATAGAATCTTTTCTCCTCCTTGCGGTTAATATGGCAGCCTCATTTAATAAATTTGCTAAATCTGCTCCAGTAAACCCCGGTGTTCTTCTCGCAATGCTTTCTAGTGTTAAATCATCTTGAAGTTTCTTATTTCTTGCATGAACTTCCAATATTGAAAGTCTGCCCTTAATGTCAGGTGCGTCGACAGTTACTTGTCTATCAAATCTGCCGGGTCTCATTAGAGCTGAATCTAGAACATCGGGCCTGTTTGTGGCTGCAATTATTATTATCCCACTATTACCTTCGAAGCCATCCATTTCAGTAAGTAATTGGTTGAGAGTTTGTTCTCTCTCATCATTGCCTCCACCAATTCCTGCACCTCTTTGCCTTCCGACGGCATCGATTTCATCAATAAAAATTAAACAAGGACTATTTTCTTTAGCTCTTTTGAATAAGTCTCTAACTCTGCTAGCACCAACACCAACAAACATCTCAACAAATTCAGAACCTGATAATGAGAAGAATGGTACACCAGCTTCACCTGCAATTGCTTTAGCTAAAAGGGTTTTACCAGTGCCAGGAGGTCCTACCAATAAAACCCCTTTGGGAATTCTTGCTCCTACAGAGGTAAATTTTTCTGGTTTTTTCAGAAAAGTGACAACTTCTTGCAAATCCTGTTTAGCTTCATTAACGCCTGCAACGTCATCGAATACAACCCCTGTTTCAGCTTCCATTGCAAATCTTGCTTTAGTTTTCCCAAACTGCATTGCTTGACCAGGACCTCCAGGCATACCATTTGACCTCCTCGCTAACAAAATTAAACCTCCAATTAAAATAGCCGGGAAGAGTAAATTACCTAAAATTCCTAATGCAGGAGGAGCTGTTTTTATTGGATGAACATCAAAACTAATTCCCTCATTTTTTAAAATATTTATAAGTTCTGGTGTTAAGCCGGGAAGATCTACACGCAACCTTTGAACTTTATTATCTAAATCCGAATCTATTGTCTCTATAACTGCATTTCTGCCTCCCTCAAAAATATCAACAGATGTAACTCTTCCCGAATTAATGTAATCTAAGAATCTACCGTAACTAACTCTAGCTACCGCTGAATTTCTTGGTGCAACAGTAGTGCCATTAGATTTAAGCGAATCAACGTTGCTTGAAGATAAAAATTGGTAGGAAAGTGCTATTACTAAAAGTATAGGTAAAGCCCATAAAATTAATGTTTTAAATTTTTGATTCATTAATTTGTAGAAAGTCAATTCTAGGATTCTAGAATGAATCAGTGCTTTTCGTTGATATTTTCTCTAATTTTATGCTTATACTACCTTCTAGTGTATCTAATTTATGAATGAAATTTGAGATCAACGATAAGGTTAAGTTGATTGCGCCAGTCTCTTACTTAAAGACTTCAGATAATATGCCGATGTTAAGACCACCTGATCTAGTGGCAATTGATGAAATTGGGGAAATCCTTTCAATTAAATCCCCAGATACTGTTGAAGTAAAGTTTAGGAGAGGTTCGTTTTTAATAGATATTGATAAGATTGAGAAAAACTAATCTAAAAGTTTTTCTTCCACCTACTAGAAATTTCTAAACATATATTTTTATTTCCAGAAATACTCAGAAAAGGTTTTGAAAAATACTTATTAGTTAATTTCAAGATATCTAACGAAGAAATTTCCTCTATTTTTGAATTTAAATCGTTCTCAGAAATTGGTGAAATACCATAACTAACTAACTGTATCTTTCTCTGTAAAATTTCATCTAGTGACTGATTTCCTAATAAAAAAGAACCTTTTAGTTTTTCTTTTGATAAAAATATTTCAGCATCAGTCAACGGATTTAAAAGTAAATTTTTCCAAAGTGTTGATAAAAGTTCAAAAGCAAAAAGTGCTTGATCGTTAGATACGGATAAAAAAATTAAAAATGGAGCATTTCCACTCCTGATAGGATAATAAACACCTAAATCATAAGTGATACCATGTTTTTCTCTAAAAAGTTTAAATAAAGCAGCGCTCATTCCATAAGATAAATATGACTCCAAAACCTTAAGAGGAAAATATTCACTACTTCTTCGCGAGCAAGTTTGGTTCCCCATCATTATTATTGTTTGATTTGAATCATTATTAATGTAATCAAATCTATTCGTACTATTTAAATTTTGATTAAAAGGATCTGATTTTTCTTTTAAGATTTTTTTTTCAAGTGTTCCAAAATTTTCTCCATTTATTTCGGGATTATTTGAAATTAAATACTTTTCTCTATTTTTTAGATTTTCAAACTCAAGCAAAACATCTTCAGAGGTAATCTTTGAGACATCATTAGCATTACCTATTGTGTTGAAGGCATAAGGATGATTTGTGTAAACAATTTTTCTCCATTTTTCAAAACAGATATTGAATGGATTCTCTTTATCTTTTTTAATGTGATCAATAGAAGATTTTTTTACTTTTTTAAATTCAGTTTCCGAGAGGATTGGCTTATTAATTATTAAGTCTAATAAAGGGAATAATTTACTGAAATGTTCATTTAGGGATTTAATACTTATTGAAATACCATCTTCAAATATTTCTTGATTTAATTCTGCTCCATAGGACTCAATATATTCAGAGAGAGTGAAATTGTTAAAACCTTCACATCCTCTGGTAAGTAATGAACTGAGGATCTTGTTTATCCCTTTTTTGCCAGTACTATCCATATCACTCCCCCCTTTAATCCAAATTAAAGCAGTTGAAAAATTTCTTTTTTTATTATTTAAAAAATATCTTTTTAACATTTACCAGGGGATGCAACTAATGTAAATTTCTCTCCACGGATATATTCTGTGATCTCTTTGAAGTTATCCAAGTTATTCCAATATCTTAAATGACTCTCTAAATTATTTATTGAAGATTTTCTCCCCCAAAGAAGTTCATTTCCAAAGAATGAAGAGAGTTGTGTAGATGTCTCTAAATTAAAGATATAATTACTTTTAACAATATTTATTGCTTTTTTTATTTCATCCAAAGCCAAGACTTTACCATTTGAGATCTCATCAATTGTTTTGTTAATTTGCTTTTCTACTAAATCAATATCTTTGGATTCACAACTTGCTTCCATTATAAATAATCCTCCTAGTTCTCCAGCATTTACATCTACATATACCGATTCAATAAGATTACTATCTTCTTTTAAGATTTTAACTAATCTGCTGTTTCTTCCAACAGAGAGTATGGATGCTAATATCTCAAGTCCAATAATATTTTTTTGATCATTTAGGTTTGGGATAAACCAAGCCATAAATATTCTTGAAAACTCTAAATTATCAAACTTAACTGACTCTCTACCATTCCTTATTTTTAAAGAAGGTTTATTTTTTTGATTTATTAAATTTGGACTTTCTTTTATGCCAGATAGATCACTTTTTTCAAAAATTTTATAAATTTCTTCGGAGAGATTCCCCGCAATTGCAATACAAATTTTTTCGGTAGTGTAATGTTTGCTATGAAATTTCACAAGGTCATTTATTTCTAAGTTTTTAATACTATGTTCATTTCCTAAGATTGAATTGGCATAATTAGGACTTAACCAAACCCTTTCCAAAAAATAATTAAATAGTCTTTCTTCAGGCTGATCATTTTGTTGTTTTATTTCATCAATAACTACCCCTTTTTCTTTTATAAATTCATCAGGATTAAAATCTGGAGCAACGACAATATTTGTCAAAAGAGCAAGTGATTCTCTAAAGTTATTGGGTGGAACTAAGACATGGTAATGTACATCATCATAACCAGTTGAAGCGTTACTTACTCCGCCTAGTGATTCAATTTTATGGTCAAACTCACCTGGCATTATTTTGTTAGATCCTTTAAAAATCATATGTTCTAGAAAATGAGCAGTGCCATTTTTATCAACATCCTCAAATGAAGAACCTGCTTTGCACCAAATATCAATGCTTATAAGTGGTAATTCTTTATTGTCCACAAACACACATCTAGTTTTGCTTGAATGGGTGTAGTATTTAACATCTCCTACTTTCATTTCGGTTCTCTATTTAAATTCTATTTTGGTACTTTTTAGCCTTGTTGTCCGAATCTTTAACTAAAACAAAATTAACTGACCCTCTTATTTTGGATTTATTACAAAATATTAGAGAGCATAGATCCATGCTTGAGGACATTAAGAGTATAAAAATTGATCCAAAATTAACTAACATTATATCTAAAGAAATTGGCAGAGAACTTTATATTGAAAATGAATTTCATAAAGCAAAAGGTTTTAGAAAGTTACATATTGAAGTGGCAGAATTTTCAAAGAATCTTAATATATTACACTGCGTTTTTTTCCCTGATCCAAAGTTTGACATCCCAATTTTTGGGATGGATTTGGTAAAAATAAATGATATTGTTTCTGCTGCCATTGTTGATTTATCCCCGGCATCACAAAACCAAGGTTTGAAATACGAAAAATTACTTTCTGAAGTTGATAAAAGTTCTTTTTCCTCTTTGAGAGATATTCCTAAATGGGGGGGGATTTTTTCTAATAATGTATTTTTTGCTTCCTTAAAAAGTAAATCTGAAAAAAATGATTTTTGTAGAGTTGTGGATCAATACCTCTCTATTTTGATCAAATTAAGTAAGAAAGCTAAACCGGAAGTTAAACAGGAAATTATACAAGAGAGAACAGATTTTCAAAAAAATTATTGTGTTCAACAAATGAAAAATGAAAAGACTAGTATGGTGCTTCTAAAATATTTTGATGAAAAATGGGTCAACAACTACATTAAAACAGTACTCTTCGATTTTTAATGAAATTAAAAATATTAAAAAATTTATTTATTTATTTATTATTGTTTTCACCAATATATCTTGGGGTTACTTCCTGTTCTGGAAATAATAAATCTAGTTCAAAACTTAAAGAGGAAATAACTTCAGATTTCATACCTCCTATTACAGCTGTCGCCGCACTAGGTCAACTTTCTCCTTCTGGAGAGATTAGGCAATTGGCAGCTCCAATAAGTCAGTTTGGTTCTTCCCCCCGGATTGTCGAAATTTTAGTAAAAGAAGGAGATTTTGTAAAAAAAGGTGATATCCTGGCAATCTTTGAAAATGAAGAAAAATTAATTGCTGATCTTGAAAGAAGTGAAAATCTAATTAAGACCATTAAAGAAGAAATTACCCTTAAGAAAGATCAAATTCAAAGGTATGAGTTGGCTTTGAGCAAAGATGCTTATTCTTTTGTAGAGTTTTCACAAAGAAAAGATGAATTATTAAAATTGCAAAAACAAAAAATAAACCTTATCGGAGATCAAAAAAATATCAAGATAGATCTATTTAATTCAAAACTAAGGAGTCCAATTGATGGTTTTATTCTTGGAATAAATAAGAGAGTTGGTGAGAGGTCACAAAATGAAGGGATTTTGGATATTGGTTCTAGTCAAAAAATGGAAGCTCTGATAGAGGTTTATGAATCTGATATCGATAGAGTCTTTATCTCTCAGAATGTTGAATTGAGCAGTGAGAATGGCGGATTCCAAAAAAAGCTCAAGGGAAAGGTGATTAGGATTAGTCCTCAGGTAAAACAAAGAAAAGTTTTATCGACTGATCCAACCGGGGATGCTGATTCGCGAATTATCGAGGTACTAGTAAAACTGGATCAAGATTCTATAGATATCGTTCAAAACTATGCAGGAATGAAAGTGATTGCAAAATTTATTCCCTAATGAGTTTTTCTTTTTTTAAATTTAGAAAAATTCCATTAGCTTGGTTGTTATTAACTAGGCAACCATTAAGGTTAGCAGTTGCCATAGCTGGAATCAGTTTTGCAGGGATTTTGATGTTTATGCAATTAGGTTTTAGAGATGGTTTATTTGACACGAGCGTAACTATTCATAAACT
This sequence comes from Prochlorococcus sp. AG-436-D21, assembly GCA_003212655.1. Taxonomy (GTDB): domain Bacteria; phylum Cyanobacteriota; class Cyanobacteriia; order PCC-6307; family Cyanobiaceae; genus Prochlorococcus_A. The sequence continues at coordinate 34,486 of QCPF01000003.1, forward strand.
TCTAGATGCAGATCTTGTTTTGATAAGTCCCAGATCAAAAAGTTCTATAAGCATGAGTGGATTCCCAAAAAGAAGATTAATTCAAACTCTCGCAGTAGAAGATGTTGAAAAAACTGCTCCCGTCAATCTAAATTATTTACTTTGGAGAAATCCTGAAAATCTTAAAACTAGATCAATACTCGCATTAGGTTTTAATCCCTCCGATTCACTTCTTTTAGATGAGGGATTCTCAAAGAAAGCTTATAAATTGAGAAATTCATCAAGAGTTCTGTTTGACAAACTATCTAGACCTGAATTTGGACCAATTGAAGAATGGTTCTTGTCTGAAAAAAAAGTTGAGACTGAGGTTGCTGGGAAAAGAGTAATTGTTGAGGGCCTTGTGGAGTTGGGACCATCATTTGGCGCAGATGGCAATTTGATAACTAGTCGAGAAACCTTCTTAAGACTTTTTCCCGCTAATCCTCCTGGCAGTATAGAAATTGGTTTGGTAAAGCTAAAAAAAGGATCTGATCCTGAATTGATTTCGAGGATATTAAATAACTCACTTCCAAATGATGTTAAGGTTCTTACAAAAAAACAATTTATAGAATTTGAAAAAAATTATTGGAAAAATAGTACTGCAATAGGTTTTATATTTAGTTTGGGAGCCTTGATGGGTTTTGTTGTGGGGTGTGTGGTCGTTTATCAAATTCTTTATAGTGACGTGACAGATCACCTCCCAGAGTACGCCACCTTATTGGCAATGGGGTATAGACTTAAGTCCCTTTTCTTTGTAGTAGCAAGAGAGGGGTTTTTGTTGGCATTGTTTGGTTATTTACCTGCTTATTTCTCTGGTCAAATACTTTACTCAGTTATAAGAAGTTCTACTAAACTCCCAATAATAATGGATGCAGATAAAACTATTTTGATTTTCGTATTGGTTTTAGTTATGTGTATGGGGTCCGCTGCTGTTGCGATGCGTAAATTAGTTGACGCTGATCCTGCCGAAATTTTTTAATAATTAAAGATAAATGGTTAAAGCTAATAAATCAAAAAATAATGTTAAAAACCTTAAAACAGTCTCAATAAACAATTTGAGTCACTTTTATGGAAAAAATGAGAATAAAAAACGAGTTCTTAATGACGTTAATTTAAATATTGATAAAGGAGAGTTGGTTCTTTTAAAAGGACCTTCTGGATGTGGTAAAACGACTCTTTTAACATTAATTGGTGCTTTAAGAACCTGTCAAAGTGGAGATTTAACTGTATTAAATAAACAGTTAAATGGAGCATCAAGGAAAACGCGTCAGATACTTAGAAGAAGTATTGGAATGATTTTTCAAGGTCACAATCTTCTGAGATGTTTAACAGCAGAACAAAATGTCCAGATGGGCGCCGATTTAATAAAAGGTTTATCATATTTGCAAAGACGTGAAATAGCACGGAATTGGTTGTCGGCAGTAGGATTAGAAGAACATCATAAAAAGTTGCCAAATGACTTATCGGGTGGACAGAAACAGAGAGTAGCAATTGCTCGTGCTTTATCTGCTAACCCAAAACTTTTATTAGCTGATGAGCCCACTTCTGCTTTAGATAGCGTCACAGGAAGAGAAATAGTAACTCTTTTAAGAAAACTAGCAAAAGAACAAAATTGTTCTGTACTTATGGTGACGCATGATCCAAGAATTTCTGATATGGCTGATAGGATATTAAATATGGAAGATGGTAAAATATTTAGTGCTCATAGTGAGCTAATATAATTAAAAGTTAAAAATTTCATGTCTAAGAGAAGGAATCTAAAAAAAGAAAAGCAGGAACGAAATCGAGCCTATGCTAGAAAATTCAAAAAAAGGAAATTAAGAACTGATGGAAGACCTGATGGTGGAAACGTAACAGGTACAATAAATAATGGCGGTGCAGCTGATTAAGGAATAACTTTTATTTTTATCTTTTGGAGTTCAATATATTATGCATATCTAAGACATAACCATGAATGTAAGTATTGTTATACCGACTTACAATAGATTACCTATATTGGAGAAATGTCTCTTTGCGCTTGAGAATCAAAAATTAAATACAAATATTAGTAATTATGAAGTAATAGTAGTTGATGATGGATCAACTGATGGGACAACTTCATGGATAAATAAAAACAAAGCTAATCTCCCACACGTTATTTTATTTCAACAAGAACATGGAGGGCCCGCACTTGGAAGAAATCTGGGAGTAATTAAATCAAAATATGAAATTATTATATTCATTGATAGTGATCTTATTGTTTTAGATAATTTTATAAATTGCCACGTAGAAAAATTACTTTCCTCTTGGAGAAAAAATGATAAAAAATGTTTTACTTATGGCTCGGTAGTCAATACATCTAATTTTCTAAATCCTGAGAGTGAAAAACATAAAATTACTGACACTTCTTTTGCTTACTTTGCTACTGGGAATGTTGCAATATCAAAAGAATTGATTTTAAGTGTGGGATTATTTGATACTTCTTTTAGTCTTTACGGTTGGGAGGATTTAGAACTTGGAGAAAGATTAAAAAAAATTGGGACAAAATTAATTAAATGTCCAAATGCAGTAGGTTTTCATTGGCATCCGCCATTTAATTGCGAACAAATAGATTCATTAATAGCTCAAGAAAAAGAAAGAGCAAAAATGGCTTTAGTGTTTTATAAAAAACATCCAAATTTAAGGGTTAGATTTATGATTCAATTAACTCCTCTTCATAATTTAATTTGGCAAATACTTAGCTTGGGAGGATTAATCAGTGTTGACAGAATCCTTCCTTTATTAAGATTTCTAGTAAATATAAGAAGAAACAGACTTGCACTTGAGATACTTAGGATTCCTCTAAATATGATCTATATTAAACAGTTAACTAAATCAAGATAAAAAACTTTTAGAAATACACATCACTTGCTAGAATCATTAAAATTAAATCCACACATCTGACAGTTTCGGGTGATTTATTAATATTAAATCCCCGTCAGATGGAGGCTAACCCGAAACCTTTTTTAAATTATGGCTGTTGTATCACTATCAGAAATGATGGAAGCTGGTGCTCATTTTGGGCATCAAACTAGACGTTGGAATCCCAAGATGTCTAAGTATATATATTGCGCGAGGAATGGAGTTCATATTATTGATCTTGTTAAAACAGCATTGTGTATGAACAATGCATATAAATGGACTAGAAACGCAGCAAAAAGCGGTAAACGTTTCCTATTTGTCGGTACAAAAAAACAAGCATCAGATGTAGTTGCTCAGGAAGCTACACGTTGTGGAGCTGCATATGTAAATCAAAGATGGCTTGGAGGGATGTTGACTAATTGGACAACAATGAAAGCTAGGATTGAAAGATTAAAGGATCTAGAAAGAATGGAAAGTAGTGGTTCAATAGCAATGAGACCTAAAAAAGAAGCTGCAGTATTAAGAAGAGAACTTGAAAGATTACAAAAATATTTAGGAGGACTTAAGGGTATGAGAAGATTGCCAGATGTAGTTGTATTGGTTGATCAAAGAAGAGAATCTAATGCAGTATTAGAAGCTAGAAAATTAGATATCTCATTAGTATCAATGCTGGATACAAATTGCGATCCAGACTTGTGTGAAGTTCCAATTCCTTGTAACGATGATGCAGTTAGATCTGTGCAACTTATTTTAGGAAGACTTGCAGATGCCATAAATGAGGGTAGAAAGGGTTCTAATGCAGAAAGAAAAAATTAAATTCCAATTTAAAACTTACTAACCACTATTTTTTATTACTTCAAATGGGAAACATTACAGCAAAACTTGTAAAAGATCTTAGAGACAAAACTGGCGCAGGAATGATGGACTGCAAAAAAGCACTTAACGAAACTGAAGGAAATCTAGATAAGGCTCTGGAATGGTTAAGAAAGAAAGGCATAGCTAGTGCTGAAAAGAAATCTGGAAGAGTAGCGGCCGAAGGCTCAATTGGTAGTTATATACATACTGGAGCAAGAGTCGGAGTTCTTTTAGAATTAAATTGTGAAACTGATTTCGTTGCTAGAGGTGATATATTCCAATCACTGTTGAAGGATGTCTCAATGCAAGTAGCAGCATGCCCAAATGTTGAGTATGTATCAATTGATGAAATACCAGAAGAAGTTGTGGAAAAAGAAAAGCAGATTGAAATGGGTAGGGATGATTTGTCAGGAAAACCAGAACAAATAAAAGAAAAAATAGTTGAAGGGAGAATAGCAAAAAGACTCAATGAACTTGTTTTGCTTTCACAACCCTACATTAAAGATAGTTCTCTAACAGTTGAGGATCTGGTTAAACAAGCAGCTGCAAAAATTGGGGAAAATATCAAAGTAAGACGTTTTACAAGATATACATTGGGTGAAGGTATCGAAAAAAATCAGATGGACTTTGCTGAAGAGGTTGCATCAATGCAAACAAACTAGTCACTTGAATGATGTGAATAATTTCAATAATTACATCGATATAGATAAAATTAATTCTCAATTAGAGAGAGCAGACATACAAAAAAGAATATTAACTAGAAATATCTATAGGGAATATGAAATTTATCTCAATCTCCTAAGAGATTTACTTTTCATCTCTGTGGAAAAAGGCCTTAATCAAATATATAGTTATCCAAAAATTAATGATAATTTTTTAAATGAAAATCAATTCTGTAGTCTTTTTGAAAAAAAAATAAGTAAACTTATTCAAAAGAACTTGCCCTTATTAACAGTAGAACAATTAAAGATAAATGAAATTGAAAAAAATATAAATCAGGAAATTAATTTTACTATTTTTGATGGTTCCACAAAAACAAAGGATGATCAAAAAGAAAAATTTCAATATGAAGATGGTTTTCAATTAAAAGAACCCACTCAGTTCGAGATAAGTAAAGACTTTTCAAATACTTCTGAATATTATCAAGCTGATAATTGTGAGAAATTCCTATCACTTGACTTAGATAATAACGACCATAATAATTATTTATCTAATAACAATATTATTGAAAATTTAGGAGTTGAAAAACAATTTATTTCCTCCCTACTTGAATTAATAGGAGAAGAAAAGGTAGAAAAACCAAGACATCCAGAAAAAGAAAATATCAATCAAATGGATAATTTACCTAAAAATAAGATTCTTCATAATTTTGATTTAATAGAAAAGTCATTGGAAAACTTATTATTGAATCTTTCATATAATATTAACCAAGAATTATTCAATGCAAATCTAATAAAAAAGATGATATCTAAAGACTCCTTTAATTACTTGGTAGGCAAAAATTTTATGATAAAACATCCATATCCTTTTGTTATTAATTTTGAATTAAACTTAAGTCGGTCATCATTAAATGGCAATAATTTCCCAAGAATTATTTTCTTCAATATATCTACTGTTGAGTTAGAGTTTAAAAATTTAAATCTTTCTATTCAAAGGAACAAAATAAATGAGCTAAAAAACCAATTTCAGCGTTTGATTAAAAAAGAGACATATTGGAGGCAAAAAGAAATAACTTTGAATAGGATACGTTGAAAAAATAACTCTTTTTTCAAATGTGACTATCAGCGGGAATAATAATAAGTTAATTAAAGATTGGATAAGACCTCTTCAAAAGTCTCTTACTATTGAAACTGAAAACAAATTTATTAATACTTTAGGAAGAGAAAAATACTTTAATGATTATTTGCATGAATCATTGCAAAAACTAGATAATCTAAATATCCCAGAAGAATATTTAAGGAAATTTTATGAATTTTCTAAAAAATATAATGAATACAATAAATTAGATGAAAATCAAAGAAAAAGATTAATTATAGATACAAGAAAAAATCTTTATAAACTAGGTAAAACTCTAGAAATAGAAAGTTCTAATAATGTTTTTCTGAATAAAGCTGATACAAGTTTGTCTTTTGATTCAGATATTTCATTAATAAAAAATGTAGGAAAAGTTTATAAAAATAAGCTTAATGAATTAGGAATATTTCATATAAAAGATCTAATTAATTATTTCCCACGAACATATCTAGACTATACAAATAGAGTAAAGATAATAAATTTAAAACCAGATAATTTATACACGTGCATCGCAAACGTTAAAAGATTTTATATTCATAAGAGTAAAAAAAATAGTAATTTATCAATAATGAATTTTGTAGTTTCTGATGAAACTTCTTCTATAAAGATTACAAAATTTTTTTTAGGAAGAAGATTTAGATCTTACTCCTTCTTCACATCGCAAAAATCTTTGTATTCTCCTGGAACCAAATTAGCAATTTCTGGTAAGGTTAAATTGACAGAGTATGGCAAAACTTTTGTAGATCCGCAGATTGAAATTCTTAAGGATAATAATGATAATTTTAATTTCTCAGGCAAAATATTACCCTTGTATTCATTAGGTGAAGCATTATCAAATATGAGTTTTATAAAACTTATGAAAAAGGTACTAATTTATGCAAAGCAATATCCAGAAATTTTAAATAAAAAGCAACTTGATTCATTATCTTTATTATCAAAAGGACAGTCGTTGATTAATATTCATTTCCCACCAAATCAACAGGCACTTATTGAGTCAAAAAAACGTTTAGTTTTTGATGAGTTGTTCCTACTGCAAATAAAGTTCCTACTTAGAAAAAGAAAGACGAACAATAATGTAATTACCCAACAATTACCTCAAAAGAAATCTTTATTAAAAAAATTTTTAAATTCTTTTCCTTTTGAATTAACAAAATCTCAAGAAAATGTTTTAAATGAAATTAAGAAAGATTTATCTAATCCCGTACCAATGTCTAGATTGCTTCAGGGTGATGTGGGAAGCGGTAAAACCATAATTGCAATAGCATCCCTTTTACTTGTCATTGAAAAAAACCTGCAAGGTGCATTTATGGTTCCAACTGAGGTATTGGCAGAACAACATTATAAAAATTTATTAAAATATTTGAATCCCCTTTTAGTTTCTGTTGAACTACTTACTGGGAATACTCCTCAAAAAAAGAGAAAAGAAATTTTCTCTAATTTGAACAATGGATTAGTTGATATCCTCGTAGGTACTCATGCATTATTTGAGGATAAAGTAATATTTAATGCATTAGGGATGGTCGTAATTGATGAACAACATAGATTTGGAGTTACTCAAAGAAATAGATTATTAAATAAGGGAGAAAATACTAACTTGTTATCAATGACGGCAACACCAATTCCAAGAACTCTTGCGCTTTCTATTTATGGTGATTTAGATGTGAGTCAAATTACAGAACTCCCTCCTGGAAGAGTTCCTATAACTACAAAAATAATTTCAGAAGATGATTTAACTAACTTGTTCAAGATTGTTGAAGATGAGATCAATAATGGAAAGCAAGCTTATGTGATTTTGCCACTTATAGAAGATTCAGAAAAAATGAATTTAAGCTCCGCAAAGAAAATATTCAAACATTTATCAGAAGAGGTATTTTTTAACAAAAAAGTTGGACTATTACATGGCAAATTAAGTTCACAAGAAAAGAATGAAGTGATTAATTCTTTTTTAAAGAATGAAATTAATATATTGGTTTCAACCACTGTAATTGAGGTTGGCATTGATGTGCCTAATGCCACAATTATGATTATTTATAATTCGGACAGATTTGGATTGTCCCAGCTACATCAATTAAGGGGGAGAGTTGGTAGAGGATCAACAAAATCTTTTTGTTATCTGGTAACCTCCGATAAAAATGGATTAGAAAATAAACGACTTTGTGTTTTGCAAAAATCTAATGATGGCTTTTATATTGCTGAAAAAGACTTGGAGCTTAGAGGACCAGGCCAGATTTTAGGATATAGACAATCAGGATTGCCTGATTTTGTACTGGACAATTTACCTAACAATAAATTTCTTATAGATCAAGCTCGTGAAGAGGCTATTAAGATTGTTAGTGATGATCCTGATTTAAAAAAAAATATTGCTTTAAGGAATATTCTTATTGGTAATTCTGATAATAAATTCATTCATGATTTCTTGAATTGAAAACTATCATTGTATTTTTTGATATATATGCCAATATAAATCAATTGCAAATTTCAATTGAAAATTTGGAATAAAATACCAATTAGAGATAATGGAGATAAATTAATAGCTATCCCTAGCTGCTTAAAGTTTTTAGATCCCCACCCTTACTCTCATTTAGGAGCACCATACAAAGATAAAACTTCTATTTGGAAATTAAGAGAGGAGGTCGTAAATAGATTAGTAAAAGTAAATGATTATTTGATATCAAAGAGTAGTTTTAACCTTTTAATTTATGACAGTTGGCGACCTTTAGAAGTCCAGGAATTTATGTTTAAAAGAGCATTTTTATTAGAGTGTGAAAAATCTGGTATTGATATTTCTTTTGAAAATATAAATTCTTATCCATCCATTTTAAAAAAAGTTGAAAAATTTTGGGCATATCCTTCTTATGACTCTAGGTTTCCTCCCCCTCATTCAACTGGGGGTGCATTGGATGTTTGTTTATCAGATAAAGACGGAAATCTTGTTGAAATGGGAAGTATGGTTGATCAAATGGACGAGACCTCAAATCCTTATTTTTATGGAAGCATAGAGAATGAAGAAGCAATTATTTGGAATAGTAGAAGAAATTTATTAAGAGAAATTATGACTAAATTCGGATTTGCTCAACATCCTAATGAATGGTGGCATTTTAGTTATGGTGATCAATTATGGGCTTGGAAAAATAAAAAAGCAAATGCTCTTTATGGAAAAATTTAAATTCTATTGATTTTTATTTAGTAAATTCAATATATAATCTTCATCTTGAGTATTTATAAAATCTCCGAAATCCAATTCCAAATTACTCTTCCAATTATCAAATAATGGTTGAAGAGTTTTTTCTAAATCGTCAAGTTCCATTTTTTGTAAAAATGGTTTAGCAAGCCTTTGTAGGTTTTTACTTCCCCCCAACCATAATTGGTATTTGTTTTGCCCACTTCCAACAAGTGCTAATTCGGCCATATAGGGCCTAGTACATCCATTCGGACATCCTGTCATTCTGAATAATATTGTCTTTCGTATTTTTAGGTCTAATAGTAAATTTTCAATCCTTTTTAATACATCAGGTAATATTCTTTCAGCTTCAGTCATTGCAAGACCACAAAGTGGTAAAGCAGGACAAGCTAAAGCGTGTCTTTGTATTTCATTAATGTTTTCTAAATTTTCGTATCCAATTTTTGATAGAGATTTTTGAATTTCACCTTTGTTTTTATTGGCGATATTACAAAGTAAAATATCTTGATTAGGTGTGAGTCTTAAATCTAAATTATATTTTTTAACAATACTTGTGATGGTATTCTTCTTCTCTCCAGATAATCTCCCTGATAATAATGGTAACCCTACGAAATAGGAGGTTTTATTTTGTTTATGCCAACCTAGGTAATCAATAAGAACCTTATCTGGTTCTTTTCTGATTTTTTTAATTTCTTTTTTGAAATACTTATCAAAAAGTATCTTTTTGAACCAATTAATACCTTTTCTATGAAGAAGATATTTCATTCTCGAATTTTTTCTTGATTTTCTATCACCATAATCTCTTTGAATAGCCACAATGCTTTGTATTAATTCATAAACATCAGGTTCTTCAACATAGCCAAGAGGATCTGCAATTCTGGCAAAGGTGTCTTCATTATTATGTGTGCGTCCCATACCACCTCCAACATAGAAGTTGCACCCTTCTAAGTTCCCATCTTTAGAAGTAAAGGCCACTATTCCTATGTCATTGGTAAGAAGATCAACAGAATTGTCCCCAGGAACTGTCACAGCACATTTGAATTTTCTCGGTAAATAAGTTGAACCATAAAGAGGCTCGTCTTTTATCCCACTAAAAACATTATCTTTGAATTGGAGCTTCCTAATTGCTTCAATATCTTTGTCAGGCTTTATGGTGTACTCTAAATCTCCATCAGCCCAAAGCTCTAAAAAAGTGCCTTGGCCAGCCATCGGTGTGAGAAGATCTGCAACTTTTTTTGCCAAAGCTCTTGCAATTTTATAGTCTGGCGAAGCAAATGGAGCCGCAGGGGCCATAACATTTCTATTTATGTCTCCACATGCAGCTAATGTTGAGCCCATTGAATTTACTATTGTTTGAATTACTTCCTTAAGGTTCTCCTTTCTAATCCCATGCATTTGAAAGGCTTGTCTTGTAGTGGCCCTAAGTGTTCCATTCCCTAGTTTGTCAGATAATTCATCTAATGCTAAAAATAATTTCCCAGGGACTTCACCGCCTGGATTTCTTAACCTAAGCATCATTTGCCAATCTTTACTTTTGCCCGGCCTTCTATTTTCCCTGTTATCTTGTTGATAACTACCATGAAATTTTAATAACTGAACTGCATCATTGGTAAAATGATCGCTCTCATTGACTAATTCCGTAGCAAGTGGTTCTTTAAGAAATTGGCTACTTTTTTTGAAATTTTCAAATTTAGAAACTTCTAGTCCATTTGCCAAACAAACAGTTTCTTCCTTAGTAGGATCTTTTTTCTTTTTTACTTTCTCAACCTTGATCAAAGGACCAAAAAATATCTCTTTTTATACATTAGCGAAAAGCTTATTTAACTGGTAGTAAATTATAGTAAGTGAAGTCATATTTTTTTCTTGTCTAAATATTTACTTGAGATAGGAACAGAAGAGTTGCCCGCAAAATTTTCTCATTCTGTTCTAGAGCAATTTAAATCTCTAATAGAATTTGAATTGGATAAAAAGTTAATCAAATTCGAACATATAGTTGTTACTTCCACACCACGGAGGATAGTTCTACTTCTCGAAGGGTTAGTTGATTATGCAGAAGATAAGATAATAGAAAGAAAAGGGCCTAAAGCAAATTCAGCTTATTTAAATGGATGTCCTACTAATGCTGCTTTAGGATTTGCTAATAGCTTAGATATAGATGTAGCTGAGCTAGAAATAAAAAATACTGAAAAGGGTGATTTTGTATTTGGAAAGAAAATTGAGAGAGGACTTTCAACAAAAATTTCTTTGTCTTCGATTATCCCAAAATTAGTAAAGAGTCTTCAAGGCCCTCGATTTATGAAATGGGGGGCTGGGAACATAAAATTTTCAAGACCTATTAGGTGGATTGCCTCTATTTATAATGATGAAATTCTTGATTTTGAATTTGATGGATGTGATCCAAAGATCGAAATAAGTAATAAAACAAAAAGTCATAGGCTAATCAATGAAGTTTTAGAAGTTCAGAATCCTGATGATTTTTTTGAATTATTGAAACGAAATAGAGTAATAGGTATCCGAAAAGAAAGAAAAGAAAAAATTGAAAGTCTAATAAATCAGGCATCTAAATCTTTAAATCTGAAACCTGACCTTTCGGAAGGATTATTAAATGAACTAACTGATTTAGTTGAATGGCCAGACTTAATTATTGGCAAATTTAGTGATGAATTTCTTGATCTTCCGGTCGAAGTCCTCTCAACAGTCATGAAAAATCATCAGAGATACGTTCCTCTATTATTAAAAAACAAGGGTTTTTCTAAACTAGATTTAAGCTCTGAAAAGAATATAAGTACAACTTTCTGCGTTATTTCAAATGGTCTTGAAGAATCAAATAATAATATTTCCAAAGGTAATGAGAAAGTACTAAGGGCAAGGTTTTCAGATGCAAAGTTTTTCGTAGAAAGTGACAAAAAAGTTGCATCAATCGAGAGAAATGAAAAGCTTAAATCTGTTTCATATTTGAAAGGACTTGGAAATATATTTCAGAGGGTAGAAAGGATAGAGGAAGTTACTAAAAAAATTCTTAAATTTGTAAATGATAAGTCTTTAGAAGAAAAAAAAATAATAGAAGCTGCTAAATACTGTAAAAACGACTTATGTAGCGAAATTGTTTTCGAATTCCCTGAGCTGCAAGGAATAATGGGTGGTAAATATCTTAAATATGAGGGATTTTCTGAGGATGTTTGCTTGGCTGTAGCAGAACATTATTTACCTTCTTTTTATAAAGATGCTTTGCCCTCCACAAAATATGGTGCAATAGTTTCCATAGCAGATAAGGTCGAAACTTTAATAAGTATATTTATTTCTGGTAAACGTCCCAGTGGATCATCTGATCCTTATGCTTTAAGAAGAAATTTGAATGGAGTGATTAAAATAATTTGGGATAATGAATTTGATTTACCTCTAGATACATTATTCAACGAACTTATTGATTTTTGGAAAATCGTATTTCCGAATTTAAACTTCTCAAGAGAAACAGTATTTAATGATTTAAATGAATTTTTAGTTCAAAGAATTGTTAGTCATCTAGAAGAAATATCGCTAAGTAAAGAATTAATAAAGGCCGTTTGCTCTTCTGATGAATTATCTCAAAAAAGAGTATTGAATATTGTTGATCTTAAAAGTAGGATTAAATCTATTGTTGATTATAGAGAAAAGGAAAGTTTTATTGAAATCCAGAAGGTAATTACTAGGGTAAGCAAATTAGCAAATAATAGTGATCTTTCAAGAGACGTTCTTTCAACAAGAGATTATGTAAACACAAAACTTTTTGAAAAAGATTGTGAATTTAAAGTTTTTGAATTTATTGGAGAATTAGAAAAACTTTTTTCAGAAGGTTATTGCAATTATTTGGAACTTCTAAATTTGTTTGAGATTAATGTAAACACGATCGAGGATTTATTTGATAATGAAAAGGGAGTCCTAATAATGTCAGAGGATTTAAGAATAAGAAATAATAGACTCAATTTGTTGAGCTTAATTAGAAATTATTCTTTAAAAATTGCCGACTTTACACTTTTGAACTCTTAACTTTAATTCCTCCCTTTATTGAATAATTTTCTAGCATTTTTTCTACCTCTTTATTTTCCCTAACAGCACTATCAACGGGTTTATATTTTAGAGGAGCTAGGGCTTTCCCTCTTAAAATCGAACCAAGTGTAAGCATCGTAATTTTAAGTTGCTGTAATGGTTTCATAGAGACAACTCTTTTGTATAAGTAACTATCAAAAGTAAGTCTTTGAACATCCATGTCATCACACATCTCAACAAAGGCTTCTCTAGCAGAATCATTTCTGTAGAAAATATTTTGAAGGATTTCTAGCACCTTATAAGTAGTGCCATATTTTTTATCCCATTTTTTAAGATAGTTTTTTAAATCTTTTTCTGATGGAATTACTTGACCATTTTTTGATGCTTCAACAATTTCTTCAGCACACATTCTTCCGCTTTTTGCAGCAAAATAAATACCCTCTCCAGAACTTTTTGTAACATAACCAGCTGCATCACCAACCAATGCCATTCTGCCAACTACCCTTCTTGGCCTTGGATGCTCTGGAATAGGGTGAGCTTCTACCTTTATTACTTCACCATTAACAAGTCTTTTCTTTGCCCTATTTCTTACACCCTCTTGAAGTCCTTTAATTAAAGACTGATTCTTTTGCATGGTTCCTGTGCCCACAGCAACATGATCATATTTAGGAAATACCCATCCATAAAAATCAGGAGAAACATCAGTTCCAACATACATTTCAGCAAGATCTTCGTAGTAACTCATTTCTTCTTTAGGTAATTTAATTCTTTCCTGAAATGCTATAGCAACTTTGTAATCACCTGCATCCATTGCTTTTGCGACTCTGCTATTGGCTCCATCAGCTCCGATCAAAAGGTCAACAGTAAGTTCTTTTAGTTCTCCTTTTTTATCTCCATTCGTAAAATCTGAGTAGGAAAGCTTATATGGCCCTTGATTATTATCTCCAGTATCAATAGAAGTAACTAATCCATTTATTAATGTAGCACCAAGATCTGATGCTCTGTTGCGCATAAAGGCATCCATAACTTCTCTTCTACACATCCCAATAAACTCATTATCACTTTTCCCATAAACTCTATCTAAACTTATATCTACTTCTCTATTTGATGGAGATATCATTCTCATATGCCTTACTTTTCTATCAATAATTGACTCAGGTAAATCAAATTCTTCGACCATGCAAAGTGGAATTGCTCCTCCACATGGTTTCGCATTATCTAATTTTCTCTCGAAGAGCCAAGTTTTTATTCCAGCTTTAGCAAGTATTTCTGCCGCACATGAACCACTTGGACCTCCACCAATAACAGCTACCCTCAACATATGAAAAAAAAATAATACTGTATATAAAAACTACATCTTTTTTGCTTATAAAAGTGCATTTCTTAAAATAATAGTTAATATCGAAATATCTTTTCCAAATTCACTTCTAAATATTGGAACTAAACAAAGATATCGATCAATTTGATATACCACTTGCCAAAAGAACTTACCTATATAATCCAAATTCAACATTATTAAAAAAATTATTAATATTTTCTCCATTTCTTTTTCTTATCTTTTCTTTCGCTGCATTGCGATTAATTAAAAATGTTGAAATAGGATCTCTTGATAATCTTAATTTACAAGCTCAGATAAATCACGACCATAGAATTTTAGGTCATTTACCCTATGCGGAAATTCCTAAGGAGAAACTAGTTTTAATTGAGCCTAATATTGAAGTTCATACGGATATGCGCGATTCTCTACTAAAGATGAGAGAAGAAGCAAAAAAAGATGGGATATATTTAGTCTTCTTGAGTGGTTATAGATCGATAAATTTGCAAAACGATATCTTTTATTCTTTAAAATCTATTAGAAATCAAGAAGCGGCAGAAAGAGCTAGAGTTTCAGCCCCTCCAGGGTATTCCGAACATAGTACAGGTTTCGCAATCGATATTGGTGATGCTACTCAAAGAGAGACAGACTTTGAAACCGACTTCGAAAATACTGACGCTTTTAGATGGTTAATAAAAAATGCAGCTAAGTTTCACTTTAAGTTATCGTTCAATAAAGAAAATAAATATATAGATTATGAACCCTGGCATTGGAGATATGAGGGGTCAATTGAAGCATTAAAAGTTTTTGAAAGCTCAAATAGAAAATTATAAATCTAATTGATTAATTTAATTATTCAATAAATTATATTTTTCAAAGTCTTAAAGGGAAAATTCTCATAATAAGCATACTTTGAGTTAGCCTTAATAAAGTCAATCTACTATTTATATAAATTCTATAAATGTCATCTTCGATAAAAGAAATTAGAAATGTTGCAATTATTGCTCACGTAGATCATGGGAAGACAACTCTTGTAGATGCGTTGTTATCTCAATCAGGAATATTTAGAGACAATGAAGTTATCCCTACATGTGTAATGGATTCAAATGATCTTGAAAGAGAAAGGGGGATAACAATTCTCTCAAAAAATACTGCAGTCAACTATAAAGATACCAGAATTAATATTATAGATACACCTGGGCATGCTGATTTTGGAGGAGAAGTTGAGAGAGTTTTGGGAATGGTTGATGGTTGTCTGCTTATTGTTGATGCAAATGAGGGACCTATGCCTCAAACAAGATTTGTTTTAAAAAAAGCATTAGAAAAAGGACTTAGGCCTATAGTCTTTGTAAATAAAATAGATAGACCAAGAGTAGTACCAGAAATAGCAATTGATAAGGTCCTTGATTTGTTTTTGGAGTTAGGTGCTGATGATGATCAATGTGATTTTCCTTATCTTTTTGGAAGTGGCTTATCTGGTTTCGCAAAAGAAGAGATGGAATCTAATAGTGACAATATGATGCCTCTTTTTGAGGCTATTATTAGACACGTTCCTCCTCCAGTAGGTGATTCTAATAAGCCTCTTCAGCTACAAATAACTACTTTGGACTATTCTGATTTCTTAGGCAGAATAGTAATTGGGAAGATCCACAATGGAACTATAAAAAATGGCCAACAGGCTAGTTTAATTAAAGAAAACGGAAAAACTATTAAAGGTAAGGTTAGTAAGCTTTTAGGATTTGAAGGATTACAAAGAATTGATATAAATGAAGCATTTGCAGGTGATATTGTTGCTGTCTCTGGTTTCGATGACGTCAATATTGGTGAGACCATAGCATGTCCCGATTCTCCTCATCCTCTTCCATTAATCAAAGTTGATGAACCAACCTTAAATATGACTTTTGTTGTCAATGATTCACCATTCGCGGGAAAGGAAGGGAAATTTGTTACTAGTAGACAATTAAAAAATAGATTGGAGAGGGAACTTTTAACAAATGTTGCCCTGAGAGTAGAAGAAACTGATTCTCCTGACAGGTTCTCAGTTTCAGGAAGAGGAGAATTACATCTAGGGATATTAATTGAAACTATGAGAAGAGAGGGTTTTGAATTTCAAATCTCACAACCTCAAGTAATTTTCAGAGAAATTGATAATGTTGAATGTGAGCCTATAGAGACTTTGGTTTTAGATGTACCTGAAGTATCTGTTGGTTCCTGCATCGAAAAACTTGGATCTAGAAAGGCAGAGATGAAAAACATGCAGACAAGTTCAGATGGTAGAACCCAATTAGAATTTCTAGTGCCATCAAGAGGACTAATTGGATTTCGCGGAGAGTTTGTAAGGATAACCAGAGGTGAAGGTATCATGAGCCATTCGTTTTATGAATATAAACCTAAAACAGGAGACTTTGAAACCAGAAGAAATGGCGTTCTTATAGCTTTTGAGGAAGGTGTAGCCACATTTTATGCTTTAAAGAATGCTGAAGATAGAGGAGTATATTTCATTAAACCTGGAGTTAAAGTTTATAAAGGAATGATAATTGGTGAGAATAATCGACCTCAAGATCTTGAGTTGAATATATGTAAAACTAAGCAGTTGACTAATATGAGATCTGCAGGGGCAGAAGAACTTGATACTTTGCAGTCACCTGTGGATATTACCCTTGAAAGAGCACTCGAATATATTGGCCCAGATGAAATGCTAGAGGTAACACCGGATTCAATAAGAATGAGAAAAATAAATAAAAAGAAAAAAAATTAGTAATTGCTTTAATGAAAGAAGATAGTGCAAAAAGTTTTCAAGATTCCCTTTTTACAGCTTTAAATCTTTTTAACAATCATGAATGGTACGAGGCTCATGATGCTTTTGAAGAAATATGGAATTCCGTAGATGGTGACGAAAGACAAGTTATCCAAGGAATTTTACAAGTATCTGTTTCTCAGTTTCACTTAAGTAAAGGTAATCTAAATGGAGCTACTATTTTGCTTGGAGAGGGTTTAGGCAGAATAAAAACTAGAACCAAGATTGATTTAGGGATTGATCTTGAATCCTTCTGCCAATGTTTGGAAGATTTATTAAGGAAACTACAATATAGAGAACTATTAAATGAAAACGATAAGCCTTTTTTGAAACCTCTTTGATGAATATATCTTTATCTTCAATTAAATTATTATTATGTATTTAATTTTTTTTCAAGAAAGTAAGAAAACTAATCGATCTCAAGGAAAATGAACCTAAATATTCATAATATATCCCTTTCAATTAAAGGAAGATTAATTGTAAATGATGTTTCCATTACTGTTAGTCCAGGGGAAATTGTAGGTTTGATGGGACCTAATGGTGCTGGGAAAACTACAACTTTTAATATTGCAGTTGGGAATATAAAACCAGATAAAGGTGTGATTTTAATGAATGGGAAAAATATAACCAATCTTCCTCTACCAATTAGATCAAGACTTGGTTTAGGGTACTTAACTCAGGAAGCGAGTATTTTTAGAGACCTCACAGTTAAGGATAATATTGATTTGGCTTTACAAAATTTATCCTATAGTAGAGCAGCGATAAGAAATAGAAGAGAACAATTAATTAATGAATTTAATTTGAACAAGTTTGTAGATAATTATGGTTATCAACTTTCAGGAGGAGAGAGAAGGCGTTGCGAAATTGCAAGGGCTCTCACTGTAGGCAGAAAAGGACCTAAATATTTGTTATTAGACGAACCTTTCGCTGGGATAGATCCTCTAGCTGTTAATGATCTGAAGAAACTAATTCTAAAATTAAGTAGTGATGGGGTTGGGATTCTCATTACAGACCATAATGTGAGGGAAACCCTTCTAATTACTAACAAATCATATGTATTAAGTGAAGGAAAAATTCTAGCTAACGGTTCATCAGGTGAATTGGCTGATAATCCAATAGTCAAGAAGTATTATCTAGGAGATAATTTCAAACTTTGAAATGCTTTTATTAAAATAAATTAAAACTTTATTATTAAAGATTTACTCATATGAGAATGATTTTAATTATTATTTAGTTGTCATTGAATATTAAAACTTGAGAAATTTCTAGAAATGATACTAGATAATTTTTTTAAAAATTTAATATATGAACCGGTTTCACTTTTAGGTCTTTTAGTTTTTTATTTTTTATTAATTAACTTACCAATATCTTTGGGTGCAGTTTTTAAAAAAAAGTCTTCTGCTGCTGTAAGATTCATTACGATTTTAGTGAACTTATTAATAACATTACAATTACTTTTTAGGTGGTCAATTTCTGGGCATTTTCCTATAAGCAATTTGTATGAATCTCTTTATTTCCTTACTTGGGGTATCACATTAGGTCAACTATTGGTTGAAAGAGAATACCAAGCTCCAATAATTCCCTCAATTGCTATACCTATTGAGTTACTGACTGTGGCTTTTGCTTGTTTTGTTTTACCTGAGGATTTGAAATTATCATCCAATTTAGTTCCAGCTTTAAGGTCTAGTTGGTTAGTAATGCATGTTAGCGTCGTAATGCTTAGCTATGCAGCATTAATAATAGGTTCTTTACTTTCAATGTCCGTTTTGTTTATCAATAAAAATAAGCCACTTCAAATCAGAAGTAGTTCTACAGGTATAGGAGGATTTAAACTTTCAAATAGCTATCCCTTAAATGATTTAGTTGAACCTATTGAATTTTCTCATTCAGAAGAATTAGATACATTAAGTTATCGTTCTATATTGGTAGGTTTTGTTCTTTTGACTCTGGGTTTAATTTCAGGTGCAGTTTGGGCTAATGAGGCCTGGGGCACATGGTGGAGTTGGGATCCAAAAGAAACATGGGCATTTATCTCATGGTTGTTTTATGCCGCTTATCTTCACATGAGAATAAGCAAGGGTTGGCAAGGACGCAAACCAGCATTATTAGCATCTACAGGCTTTTTAGTTGTTTTAGTATGTTATTTAGGAGTTAATTTTTTAGGAATAGGTTTGCATAGTTATGGATGGATATTTGGGTGATTTCTTAAACATCCAGAATATTTATTGAGGTTCCGAAAGGACATTCCCTTTTTGTGCTTCTTGTGCAACTTTTCTCAAGTCATCACATCCTTCTTTTAATGTTGGGTAAGCAAACATTCCACTACCTGCAATAAAACAATTAGCACCAGCATCGGCACATTGTGAAATAGTCCAATTTGCTTTTATTCCCCCATCAACTTCAATGTCGACATTTAAGTTTTTTTCGATAACAAAGTTTCTTATTTCTCTGATTTTATTAAGCATTGTTGGTATGTAAGCTTGTCCGCCAAAGCCTGGATTAACTGTCATAACTAAAACATGATCAACCATATCCATAATGTTTTTAATCATTTCAAAAGGAGTATGAGGGTTTAATGCAACAGAAGGAGATCCTCCTAAATCTCTTATTCTTCCGAGAACTCTATGTAAATGAATATTTGCTTCAGCATGAGCTATTACTACCCCTGGTTCACCATTCGCTCCCTTTGTAGCGTTTACATAAGATTCAAGCATGGTTTCACAGTTGTATTGACTCACCATTAATTGAGTTTCAAAAGGGACATTGCAATATTTCCTGCATGCAGCAATCATTTCAGGACCGAATGTAAGATTTGGCACGAAATTCCCATCCATTACATCAAATTGAATTCTATCTACCCCAGCTTCCTCGAGCTCTTTCACACATGCCCCCATATTTGCCCAATCTGCTGGTAAAACTGAAGGAATTATTTGAATTGGTCTATTAACACCAGCTAAAATTGTTTGATTTGACTCAGTCATTTAATTTTTAAAATATTTAATAAAGATACTATATTTAGTTGTTTATTCCTAATTTCAAGTCACGGCCTGATAAAGTATCACCTGTAAAGAGTTAAAAAAAAGCTTACTAGCATAATAATTCTCATAAAAAATGACATTTTTATGAGATCATACTCAAAACCTCTAAGAAAATCCTCAAAATTTAATTGTGAATCAAACTTTAATTCAAGAAATTCTCGAAGTTGTCGAGCAAGCAGCTATTGCCTCAGCAAAACTAACAGGACTTGGCCAAAAAGATGAAGCTGATGCTGCAGCTGTAGAAGCAATGAGATTGCGAATGGGCAAAATTGAAATGAAAGGGAAAATTGTTATTGGAGAAGGTGAAAGAGATGAAGCACCTATGCTTTATATAGGTGAAGAGGTTGGGAGTGGAAATGGCCCAGGGGTTGACTTTGCAGTAGATCCTTGTGAAGGAACAAATCTTTGTGCGAATAATCAAAGAGGTTCTATGGCGGTTTTAGCTGCCTCTGATACGGGTGGTCTTTTCAATGCACCTGATTTTTATATGAACAAATTAGCAGCGCCTCCTGCGGCCAAAGGTAAAGTAGATATTAGAAATTCAGCCACTGAAAACTTGAAGATACTTAGTGATTGCTTGGGTCTTTCTATTGATGAGCTTACCGTAGTTGTAATGGATAGAACTAGGCATAAAGATCTAATTAAAGAGATTCGAGGATGTGGTGCAAAAGTACAACCGATTTCTGATGGTGATGTTCAAGCTGCTATTGCATGTGGTTTCGCAGGTACTGGAACACATTGCTTGATGGGTATTGGTGCAGCTCCAGAGGGTGTTATCTCGGCTGCTGCAATGAGAGCTCTAGGCGGACACTTTCAAGGACAACTAGTTTATGATCCAGCAATTGCTCAAACTTCAGAATGGGCCGACTATACAAAAGAGGGAAATATAAAACGTCTTAATGAAATGGGCATAACCGATATAGATAAAATCTATGAAGCGAATGAATTGGCATCGGGAGAAAATGTTGTTTTCGCTGGAAGTGGAATAACTGATGGATTACTATTTGACGGAGTTAAATTTGAAAGGGATTGTGTTAGAACAAGCAGTCTAGTTATTAGTACATTAGATAGTACTGCAAGGTTCACAAATACTGTTCATATAAAAGATGGTGCTAAGAGTATCAGCCTTTAAAAATTCACTTTTGATTTTATGCATATTGTTGTCGTCGGACTGAGTCATCGCACGGCACCTGTCGAAGTGCGTGAGAAGTTAAGTATTCCTGACCAATCCATAACAGAATCATTGAAAGCATTAAAAGCTTTCTCTGATGTATTAGAGGTTTCAATATTAAGTACTTGTAATAGGTTGGAAATATATGCGCTAGTAAAGGATAAAAATACTGGAATTTCATCTATTAAAGAATTCATATCAGAATATTCCGGAATTGTTTTTGAAGATTTAAATCCACATCTTTTTTGCTTTAGACAGGAAGAAGCTGTTTTGCATTTGATGAAAGTATCGGCAGGACTCGATAGCCTCGTTTTAGGGGAAGGACAAATCCTTTCGCAGGTAAAAAAAATGATGAGATTAGGTCAAGAGAATCAATCTACTGGACCAATTCTTAATAGATTATTAACTCAATCAGTTAGTACAGGTAAAAAAGTAAGATCCGAAACAAATTTAGGAACTGGAGCTGTGTCAATCAGTTCAGCAGCGGTAGAACTAGCTCAATTAAAAATTGGACAAGAAAAGGGTATTGATACTCTTGTAAGTTTGGAATCAGAGAACGTTCTTGTTGTTGGCGCCGGACGAATGAGCAGGCTTTTAATAACTCATTTAAAATCAAAAGGATGTCATAAACTTATTCTTTTAAATAGAAATATTGATAGAGCATTAAATCTTGCTCAAGACTTCCCTGATTTAGAGATTGTTTGTAAAGGGTTAAACGAATTAGAAGAAAACATATCATTATCTTCGCTTGTTTTCACTAGTACTGCTTCTGAAGAGCCAATTATTGATCTCACAAAAATTGAAAAAATAAATTTGAGTAATAGACTTAAATTTATTGATATTGGTGTACCGAGAAATATATCTAATGATGTCAAACAACATGAATTTGTAAAATCATTTGATGTTGATGACTTACAAGAGGTAGTTTCAAGAAATCAAGAATTTAGACAGAAAATAGCAAAGGAAGCGGAATCTTTAGTAGAAGAAGAAAGGATCATTTTTCTAGAATGGTGGGCAAGTTTAGAGGCTGTTCCAGTAATTAATAAACTTAGATCAGATTTGGAGTTAATTAGAAAAGAGGAATTGCAAAAAGCACTAAGCAGAATGGGACCAGATTTTTCGGCTCGAGAAAGAAAAGTTGTGGAAGCTCTGACTAAAGGAATAATTAATAAAATACTTCATACGCCAGTCACTAAGTTGAGAAGTCCTCAATCAAGAGAAGAAAGACAAGTTTCTTTGAAAATCGTTGAAAAATTGTTTTCGTTGGTAGAAGAGGATAAAAATAACTAACTTTTTTCGATTTATATTAAGTTTTTCCAGTGATTTATCGAAATACCTTTGTAAACTGACCATTTGTATTTCTAAATATGCCCATAATCAGTTACTTTAAGTAGTTGTATATCTATCTCCATTAGATTGAATGAAGCGTGTGTTGGCCATAATCCTCGGGGGAGGAAAAGGTTCTAGACTTTACCCCTTAACAAAAATGAGGGCTAAACCTGCTGTGCCCTTGGCAGGTAAGTATCGTTTAATAGATATCCCAATTAGTAATTGTATAAATTCAGGCATTGAAAAAATGTATGTATTGACTCAGTTCAATAGTGCATCTCTAAATAGACATATAGGAAGAACCTATAATTTAAATGGTCCTTTTGGCCAAGGATTTGTGGAGGTTTTAGCCGCGCAACAGACCCCTGATAGTCCTAAGTGGTTTGAAGGTACTGCTGATGCTGTAAGAAAATACCAATGGTTATTTCAAGAATGGGATGTTGATGAATATTTAATATTGTCAGGTGATCAACTGTACAGAATGGACTACAGTTTATTTGTTCAACATCATAGAGATAATGGTGCTGATTTAACTGTTGCAGCTTTGCCTGTTGATGAAGCTCAAGCAGAAGGTTTTGGCCTAATGAGAACCGATGATTTAGGAAATATAAAAGAATTCAGTGAAAAGCCTACTGGAGAGAAGTTGAAGGCTATGGCAGTAGATACTTCAAAATTTGGATTAAGTAAGGAGTCAGCTGCCGAAAAACCATATCTAGCCTCTATGGGGATTTACGTTTTTAGCAGAAATACTCTCTTCGATCTACTAAATAAATTCCCTAATTATACGGATTTTGGTAAGGACATAATTCCAGAAGCCCTCAATAGAGGTGATACTCTTAAAAGTTATGTATTCGATGATTATTGGGAAGATATCGGCACAATTGGGGCATTCTTTGAGTCAAACCTTGCATTGACTGAGCAACCAAAACCTCCATTTAGTTTTTATGATGAAAAATTTCCAATTTATACTAGACCTAGATTTTTACCCCCTTCCAAACTTGTAGATGCTCAAATTACTGATTCAATTGTTTGTGAAGGCACAATTTTGAAGTCATGCAGTATTTTACATTGTGTTTTAGGTGTAAGAAGTAGGATTGAAAGTGACTCGGTTCTTGAGGATACTCTTGTTATGGGAGCCGATTTCTTTGAATCCCCTGAAGAGAGGATTGAATTAAGAAAAGGTGGTGGAACGCCTCTTGGAGTAGGTGAAGGGACTACTGTAAAAAGAGCAATTCTTGATAAGAATACAAGAATTGGTGATAATGTCGTGATCATTAATAAAGATCGAGTAGAAGAAGCAGATAAGCCAGAATTAGGCTTTTATATCAGAAATGGAATTGTTGTAGTAGTTAAAAATGCAACTATTGCAAACGGAACCGTTATTTAAATCTTTTCCATCATTTTTCGCTGACATAAGTATTTTTTTTGAGCAATTTTGCTGAGTTGCAGGCACACTATATTTATTGAGTTTTTTAATTTTTTATGTCCAAGGCACATTTTGGTTTAATAGGTCTTGGTGTTATGGGCGAAAATTTAGTTCTTAACGCAGAGAGAAATGGATTTTCTAGTGTAGTTTTTAATAGGACTTACTCAAAAACCGAAGAATTTTTACAAGGTCGTGGTCTTGGGAAGAATATAGAAGGAGCTGAAACTCTTCAGGAATTTGTTAATAAGCTAGAGAGACCCAGAAGAATTCTGATGATGGTAAAAGCTGGGCCCGCAACAGATGCTGTTATTGACAATATTTCTGGATATCTCGAGGAAGGAGATTTATTAATAGATGGCGGCAACTCTCAATTTAAAGATACAGAAAGAAGGGTGAATACTCTTGAAAGTAAAAGTTTTGGGTACATTGGGATGGGAGTCTCTGGAGGGGCTAAAGGAGCTTTAGAGGGTCCAAGTATGATGCCCGGTGGGACTAAGGCTTCATATGATGCAATAGAAAGCTTATTAACAAAAATGGCTGCCAAAGTTGAAGACGGACCATGTGTTGCATATGTTGGACCAGGAGGCTCAGGTCATTTTGTGAAAACTGTTCATAACGGAATTGAATATGGAATTGAACAAATACTCGCAGAAGCTTATGACCTTATGAAGAGAGTCAAAGGTATGAATGGTCAGCAAATGTCAGAGGTATTTGGTATTTGGAATAATACTGATGAATTAGCTTCTTATCTTGTTGAGATAACAGAGATTTGTCTAAATACAAAAGATGAGATAACTGGAGATGATGTTGTGGAAAAAATATTAGATAAAGCTGGCCAGAAAGGTACAGGGTTATGGACTGTTGTAAGCGCTCTAGAACTAGGGGTATCAGTACCAACTATTTATGCCTCTTTAAATGCAAGAGTAATGAGTTCCTTAAAAGAGCAACGTAGTGAGATTGAAAAAACTATTCCATCTAAAGAGATAGTGGATTTTGATTTAGGAAATATATCAGATGGAATGAAACCTTTATTTGATGCTGTAGTCCTTGCCACAATTGCTAGCTATGCCCAGGGTATGGACATCTTAAGAGAAGCATCTGCAGTATATAACTATGGTTTGAATATGCCGTCAATTGCTCAAATATGGAAAGGTGGTTGCATAATTAGATCAAAATTATTAAGTAAAATTCAAGATGCTTATAACAAAGATCCAAATCTAAAAAATTTAATTTTTGATGATTGGTTCAATAATGAAATTGCGATAAGATTAGATAACTTAGCTAAAGTTGTTTCTTTATCCACAAAAGCTGGCATACCAGTCCCATGTCTATCCAGTACCTTAGATTATTTGAATAGTTATAGAACTAATAGACTTCCTCAGAACCTTGTTCAGGCAATGAGAGACTGTTTTGGCTCTCATACATATGAAAGAATTGATAGGGAAGGTAGTTTTCATACTGAATGGATGAAATGATTGAAAAGGTTAAAAATGGATACACACTTAACATTTACAAAGACAAGTTAGAGCTATCTACAGCGGTTTTTAAGTTTATTGAAAGTCATATTTTTCATACTTTAAAAAAGAAAGAAAGGTTCAAATTTTGTGTAAGTGGAGGTTCAACTCCTAAATCTGTCTATAAGCTTTTATCAAAAAGTGATCTTAGATGGGATATGGTTGATGTCTTTTTAGGGGATGAAAGATGTGTTGATCCAAATTCAGAATTGAGTAACTCGTTAATGTTGAAGAATTCATTGTTAACTAATTTTGGATCTAAAGCTTTTTTTTATGAAATTTTCAATGATTTAAATGCTGATGATGAAGCTACAAAAAATCAATTTATTTCTAAATTATTTGAAAAATGCGGATCAAGCCCTCCAACTTTTGATTTAACATTATTAGGTCTTGGAGACGATGGTCATACAGCCTCACTGTTCCCTTTTCAAAAAAATAATAATATAGATGATTTTGTTATTTTTAATGAAGGTAAAGGTCTAAAAAGAATTTCATTAACTCCAAAGGTTCTTTCTGCTTCTTCAAAAATAGTATTTTTAGTTAGTGGAACTTCTAAAAGAATTGCTCTTGAGAGGTTATTAGATGAAAAAGAGCCACCAGATAGGACACCATCAAAATTAATAAAATCTATTAATCAAATTTCAATATTTTGTGATCAGGAATCAGCAAAAGAATTAGAAATTTAGTTAAAGTCTATTAATAATTTAAATTATTTAATGAGTAAGAAAAAATTTTTATTCCAGAAAAAGGAGTTCGATGGTTGGAAAACATTAAATGATACTGTTATGGGCGGATCAAGTTCGGCTTCTTGTGAAATTTCAAATTCGGGTTTGATATTAAAGGGTAATATTGTCGAGAAAGCAGGAGGATTTGTTAGTTGTAGATCGTCTATATATAAACCTTCTTTAAATGTATCTGAATATTCATCCTTTGAATTAAATATTGATGGACAAGGAAGAACTTTTAAATTTGCTGTCGCTTGTGAAGATGATCTACTAGGACTAACCGAATTTATTCCGGGTGGACTTAGATGGATTAAATCATTCCCAACAAAAAAATTTGGGACAACAAATATTCAAATTCCTTTTAGTGAGTTAAAACCTTCAGTAAGAGCTAATAAAGTACGTTTTCCATTTAAATTCAAGCCATCTAAAATTAAAAGATTGCAACTACTACACTCTAAGTTCGGTGATGATGGATTACTTAATAATGAGTTTAAACAGGGTTCAATAAAAGTTTTAATTAAATCAATAAGTGTTATTTGAAAATCCACCTAAAAAAATAGAGAGCTTGATCGCTAAGTCAGCAGATTTAACAAATAAACCCTTTGTTCATTCTGTAGTAAAAATAAATGGTGAATACGAATTCGAAGATGAAGATATTGATTTAACAGTTAATATCTTATGTCGAGATAAAGAAGGTAAAAGATTAGAAATTTATGATCTTGAATTAGAACTTTTTAAATCAAATAAAGAGTTGGTTTTAGTAATCTCTAAGCTTAACTTCCCTGATGAACCAATATTATGGTGTGGAGTTAAAACATTATGGATGGATAGCAATAATGGGAAAAAATGCAACTCACCAAAATACAGTGCTAGATTGGAAAATTTAGCAAATAGGATAAAAAGTTTTATTGATTAAGGAAATAAAATTTGAGCTGATTTATAAATCAGTAACAGCCCCTAAACTTGATGTACTTACGATTCTCGAATATTTCGAAAGAATTCCTCTTTTGTATTTTTGAATAGGTTTTACCCAATCTTTTTTTCTTTTTTCTAATTCTTCGTCAGATAAATCAACTTCAATTAGTTGTTTTACAGCATCTACTGTAATTAAATCACCTTGTTTTATAAGAGCAATATTTCCTCCTACAGCGGCCTCTGGAGCTATGTGACCCACAACAAGACCATAGGTACCCCCGCTAAATCTGCCATCGGTAATTAAAGCCACCTTCTCCCCTAGCCCTTGACCGACAATCGCAGATGTTGGAGCTAACATTTCTCTCATGCCTGGACCTCCTACAGGACCTTCGTTTCTAATAACAACAACATCACCAGCTTTGATATCGTTATTTAATATCGATTTTAAACAATCCTCTTCACTTTCAAAAATCTTTGCGGGACCTGTTAATACAGGGTTTTTTACGCCGCTAATTTTGGCTACAGAACCTTCGCTTGCTAAGTTACCTTTTAATATCGCTAGATGTCCTTTTTTATAAAGCGGGTCATCTATATCTCTTATGACATTTTGATTTGTTGGAGGCTTATCTGGAATATTCTGTAAGTATTCTGAGATGGTTTTGCCTTCAATGTTTTTGCAATCACCATGAATTAATCCTGCATTCAAAAGTATTTTCATTACTTGTGGAATCCCGCCTGCCTTATGAAGATCTACCGTCACATATTTACCACTCGGTTTAAGGTCACAAATAACGGGTACTTTTTGTCTGATTCTCTCAAAATCATTAATGTTGATATCTATTCCTGCAGTATTCGCAATAGCTAGGATGTGCAGTACCGCATTTGTTGATCCGCCAATTGCCATAATTACTGATATTGCATTTTCAAATGCTTTCTTTGTCATTAGGTCTAGAGGTCTTATATCTTTTTCTATTGCAGATACTAATATCTCAGCACTTTTATCAGCACTTAGTTCTTTTTCAAGATCTTCAGCAGCCATAGTGGAACTGTGAGGAAGACTTAACCCTAATACTTCAATAACCGCAGA
This sequence comes from Prochlorococcus sp. AG-436-D21, assembly GCA_003212655.1. Lineage (GTDB taxonomy): Bacteria > Cyanobacteriota > Cyanobacteriia > PCC-6307 > Cyanobiaceae > Prochlorococcus_A. Next base: position 62,557 of record QCPF01000003.1, read on the forward strand.
CATTGTATTAGCAGTAAACATTCCTCCACAGCTACCAGCACCAGGAATACAATTTTTCTCAACTTGGATTAGCCTTTCTTCATTAATTTTGCCTGATGTTAATTGTCCAACAGCTTCAAATGCACTAACAACAGTAAGATCTTCTCCATGCAATTTCCCAGGCTTTATTGTCCCTCCGTAAATGAAAATTGAGGGAATATTCATTCTTGCAATCGCAATCATGGCACCTGGCATATTTTTATCACATCCACCTATGGCAAGTACTCCATCCATACTCTGAGCATTGCATGCTGTTTCAATTGAATCAGCAATAACTTCTCTTGAAACTAGGGAATATTTCATTCCCTCTGTTCCCATAGAAATCCCATCACTTACTGTTATAGTCCCAAACATCTGAGGCATCCCACCTGATCTTTTTATAGACTCTTCAGCTTTTAGAGCTAACTTATTTAAACCCATATTGCATGGTGTTATGGTGCTGTATCCATTTGCAACTCCAATAATAGGTTTATTAAAATCTTCATCATTAAATCCAACAGCTCTTAACATCGATCTGTTAGGTGATCTTTGCACACCTTGGGTTATTGCAGATGATCTGAGTTTATTCATATTATTTGAGAACCTTTTTTATTCTATTGCCCCAACTCTTCAAGTTGCTTCCTCACATCAGCAATTGCAGAATTAAGTTGTTCAACTTTCTTCTCCAGATTCTCTCCTTCAACTTCATTTATATTTTCATTTGAATCAATCGCTTCTGAGCCATCTTGAATTCTGGAGGAATACATCATTGCTTTTTGTTTTTTTTCCTCCTTTCTTTTGTCTGCTTCGGATATTAACCACCAAGCTAGACCTGCTGCTCCAATAAAAGCACCGCTTATTAATGATAAAAGATTATTTGAAGACGAATCTCTGTATTCAGACATTGGTAAAATATTTACTCCTTTATTCTATATTAGTTCTTATCTTGAAATATAGTACTTAAACGCGATAGAGGATTCCCAATACCCGGTACTAATAATTGTGTCTTTTCGTCTTCCTCATCTATGCAAGAAGTGTAAATTACCTGATTAGGGAGTAATTTCGCAATTTCATTTAATCCTTTATTTGAGCAAATAGCAGTTATTAAAAGAATCCTATTTGAATCAACACCTAATTCCTTTAATTTAATTAAAGTTTCTAATGTTGTTGATTTTGTTGTTATTTGTTCTGAATAAAATATAACTCCTTCATTTGATTCAAAAGTTTTAGGAAGTTCTCCTAATGAGAGAGTTGAATTAGGAATTACTTCTTTAGATCCAAACCAAAGAGATAACCCTTCGGGTAACATTGCGAGCACTTTTATTGGATAATCATTATTAATAAAGAATCCATCTGTGTCTCCATTATCAGTATTTACTATTTCTTTTTTATATGGCAGCCAATTACGTAATGCTTCATATGTAAGCCATTTTCCTAATTGCTCATATCCAGTTGAGTACAAAATGTTTGGAGTATTTTTTTCTCGCAATATTGAAAGCCAATGTTTTATTAATGGATGAGGAGGAACAATAACCTTTAGTGACATTGCCATATATTTTCCTTTAAAATACTTTTACAAACTTTAAATACTTAAGTTCTAAAATACAGTCTTATTATGATTAAATCAATTGTTTCCCCCTCACTAAAGAATGCACTAATTACTTTGTTATTCGTTGGAATTTTATTTTTTAATTCTGTAAATTCTGCATGGGCTAAAAGACCTCCTGAGATTAGAAACCAGCAAGACCTTAATTTAGAGCCAGATATGCATGGTCAAGACTTAAGCGGTAACGAATACGTTAAGTTTGATTTGAATGGGTTTAATTTCAGTGAAAGTAATTTAGAAGGCGCGGTGTTCAATAATAGTAAATTGCAAAACTCAAAGTTTACTGGAGCCAATTTAAGAGATGCACTAGCTTACGCAACAGACTTTACAGATGCGGATCTTTCGGATGTTAATTTTACAAATGCTTTATTAATGGAGAGCAATTTTGAAGGAGCAAAAATAGATGGTGCAGATTTTACTGATGCTGTTCTTAGTCGTACACAACAAAAACAACTATGTGCGATCGCTAATGGCACAAATAGTTCTACAGGAGAGAGTACAGAATATAGCTTGGGTTGTTAATCATCAAAGATGAAAAAAAAAATACCAGTTATAGTTGTTTCGGGATTTCTTGGCTCAGGTAAAACAACTTTTCTAAGATATCTATTAAAAGAAAGTAATAAAAAATTTGGTTTAATAATTAATGAATTTGGTGATGTTGGAATTGACGGTGATTTGATTAAAAGTTGTGATAAATGTGATGAATCTGAAGACGACTGCGTTATCGAATTAAACAATGGATGTTTATGTTGTACTGTTCAAGATGATTTTGTTCCATCAATAAAAGCTCTCCTAGAATTTAATCCTCCTATCGAATCAATAATTATCGAAACAAGTGGATTGGCACTACCAATTCCCTTAATTCAAGCACTTAATTGGCCTGAGATTAGGTCTTCCATCTACCTTGATGTTGTTGTTGGCATTGTTAATGGAGAATCAATGCTTAATGGTTCACCAATTAATGATTTAAATAAAATAACAAAACAATATAATGAAACAGATAAAATTGATCACAACGCCACTATAGATGAACTTTTTGAGGAGCAACTAGAAGTTTCTGATATCGTTTTAGTCTCAAGATCAGATATCTTAAATGATGATCAGTTTAACGTTGTAAAAAATAAAATTCAAGGAAGTCTAAACTCATCTACACCAGTCCTTAAATCTAAGAATGGCAAAATTGATTTAAATTATCTATTCGACTTTAATTTAAAAAAAGAGACTTATAAAGAATTTTTAACTGAAGAACATGACCATAATCATGTTGAGCTTGTATCAGATTCATTTAAATTAAATTATTTCCTTGAAAAAAATGACTTTGAAAAGGAGATGACAAAAATCTTGGATGAACTAAACATTCTTCGAATAAAAGGACGTATTTGGATACCAAACAAATCATTACCTTTACAAATACAAATTGTCGGCAAGAAAATTAATACTTGGTTTGAAGAAGCTCCAGACAATTGTTGGAGACCAAATGATAATGCTGGGCTTGAATTAGTAATAATTTCTTTTGATGAAAAATCTATAAAAACTTTCAATAGAAAAATTAAAGAGAAATTTAAGATTTTAAGTGATCCAAAAATAGCAATTTGACTTTATAGTTAGCTGTCGGGATACTTACTACAGTAGACAGCCCAATATGGAAAATCCAAAAATTGCTTTAAAACAAATAATCTCTGACGACGTTACATCAATTGATAAAATAAAATGTTCAAAATGTGGAGGGTCAGGAAATTTCAAAACTCATGAAAATTCAAGAAGAACTTGCTTAGTTTGTTTTGGTAGAGGCTTCATAAACATTTAATAACTCAGAAAACCTTGAGGTAAAAATATTTGTTTATTAATCAATAGTACTTTTTATAAAAATTTAAACTAATCTTCTAGTAGAAATTAATTTTTAATTGGACCAATTTGCTGTAAAAGTTTTTGTAAGACTGAGACCCTCAGTTTTAGATCCAGCAGGGGAAGCTGCCAAATCTGCTTCTATAAAACTTGGAGCCGAGGGAATTAAATCATTACGTATAGGAAAAATGATTGAGGTAAAAATAGAAGGTAATGGTGAAAACGAAGTAAGAGAAAAAATTGATTTATTGTGTGATAGGTTATTCGCAAATACTGTTATTGAAGATTATGAGTATTCACTAGAAAAATTATAAGATGGATAATTTTACTGTAGGAGTTGTTGTCTTCCCTGGTTCTAATTGTGATCGTGATGTTTCATGGGCATTGGAAGGTTGTTTAGACATAAGAACAAAATACTTGTGGCATGAGTCTTCAGATTTAAGTGATGTAGATGCAATAGTTTTACCTGGAGGATTTAGCTATGGTGATTATTTAAGATGCGGAGCAATTGCGAGATTCTCTCCATTAATAAATGCCTTGGATGAGTTTGTTAAAAGCGGGAAAAGAGTTTTAGGAATTTGTAATGGGTTTCAAATTTTGACAGAATCGGGGTTTTTGCCTGGTGCCCTTACTGCAAATAAAAATCTTAATTTCATCTGTGATGATGTTGAACTTGATATAGTTTCTTCAAAAGGAGGTTGGTTCAATAATGTAGATGAAAAACAAACAATTAAGTTGCCAATAGCGCATGGGGAAGGAAGATATCATTGTGATTCTGATACTTTAAAGAAACTTGTAGATAATGAATTGATCGCTTTAAGATATAAAAATAATCCCAATGGATCCTCATTCGATATCGCAGGCATAACTAATGAGAAGGGAAATGTTCTAGGTTTAATGCCTCATCCAGAGCGAGCATGCGACGAGACAATTGGTGGGACTGATGGTCTCTTTACATTAAAATCATTAATATTGAAATAAAAAAAAGACCCCCAATTTTGGAGGTCTTTTTTTATTTGATTTGGGAAGAAATTAAACAGTAGCTTTTACTTTTGGATCCAAATCACCTTTTGCGTAAAGATCAGCAAAATAATTAGTGCTGTTTTGTTTGATCTTACTTGCTTGACCTTCGCACCAGAACTGCTTGTATCTATCAAGACAAACTTGCTTCATGTATTTTCTAGCAGGCTTGTTGAAATGTCTTGGGTCGAAGTTTGCCTTATCAGCAAATGCTGCCTCTCTAACCGCGGCAGTGAAGGCAAGTCTGTTATCAGTATCAATGTTGACTTTCCTAACTCCATTTCTTATTCCCTCTTGAATTTCTTCAACAGGAACACCATATGTTTGAGGAATTTCACCGCCATATTTGTTAATGATATCCAACCATTCTTGAGGAACTGAACTAGATCCATGCATTACAAGATGGGTATTTGGAAGTGCTTTATGAATTTCAGCAATTCTGCTTATTGCAAGAACTTCTCCTGTAGGCTTTCTTGTAAATTTATAAGCACCATGACTTGTTCCTATAGCAATAGCTAAAGCATCGACTTTTGTTTTAGCTACAAAATCTGCAGCTTCTTCAGGATCAGTCAGAAGCATATCTGTAGAAAGTTCACCTTCAAATCCATGACCATCTTCCGCTTCACCTTTTCCTGTCTCTAATGAACCTAAGCAACCCAACTCTCCTTCAACACTAACTCCAACTGAATGAGCAAAATCTACTACTTTTTTAGTAACTGCAACATTATATTCGTAACTAGCAGGTGTTTTTGCATCTGCCTCTAGAGAACCGTCCATCATTACTGATGTGAAACCATTTATTGCTGCTGAATAACATGTTGATGGCTCATTACCGTGGTCTTGGTGCATTACCACTGGAATATTAGGATATGTTTCTGTAGCAGCAAGGATTAGATGACGTAGGAAAATTTCTCCTGCATAATTTCTTGCCCCTCTTGAAGCTTGGAGGATTACAGGACTATCAGTTTCATATGCTGCTTCCATGATTGCTTGAACTTGTTCAAGGTTATTAACATTGAAAGCTGGAATACCGTAACCATTCTCAGCAGCGTGATCTAAAAGTAGTCTTAGTGGAACGAGGGCCATAATTAAAATAAGTTAAATGCTATATAAAGCATATGTTTCCGAGAGTTTAGTATAAAGAGGTATCAAATGTCACGTCATTAGATATACAAAATACTAAATTAAAGAAACTTATTTTATGACCCAGAGTACATTTTTAGGATTTTTTAGTTAATAAGTGTAGCCAGCCACAAACAATTGCTCATCAGATGAAGGTTGAGATCCTGCTACATAGGCACCTTTTGAAGCTTCAGAGTTTGCTCGAGCTCTTGCTATTAATGCTTTTTGGCCTCCTTCAACGTCGCTTCCTTTCCACGCCTTTAAGCATGAGTGCTGTAATGCTCTTCCATAGGAGAATGAAACATTCCATAAAGCTTTCCTGTAAAGAGTGTTCATATTATTTAGATAAACAGAAGCAGCTTCTTCGCTTAACCCTCCTGATAAGAATACTATTCCAGGAACAGATGCAGGAACGCATCTTTCCATAGTTCTAATTGTCATTTCAGCAACCTTCATAGGATCAGCCTTTGTTGGGCAATCTGCTCCATTAACAGTCATAGAAGGTTTTAATAGAGTGCCTTCTAGAAAAACTCCATTTGCTTGACAGGCAATATAAACCTGCTTTATTACCTCTTCTTGAACTTCAGCAGTTTTTTCAATAGTATGGTCGCCGTCCATTAAGATTTCAGGTTCAATAATTGGTACTAAACCAGATTCTTGAACTGATCTTGCATACCTTGCTAATCCCCAAGCATTCTCTTGAATTGATAGTTTTGAAGGACAACCATCATTTGTAATTTGCAGAACTGCTCTCCACTTTGCAAATCTGGCACCTTGTTCATAATATTTTGCGGCTCTTTCAACTAACCCATCTAGGCCAGAGCAGAAAGTTTCTACATCTCCTCCTCCTGGAAGTGGATTTAGACCTTTATCGACCTTTATACCTGGAATAATACCTAAATCATTTAGTTTCTTAACCATTGACTCGCCATCTTGGTGATTCTGATAAAGCGTTTCTTCGAAGAGGATTGCTCCACTTATATATTTGCCAAGACCTTCAGTAGTAAAAAGCATTCCTCTATATGCCTTCCTATTGTCTTCAGTATTCTCAACGCCAATTCCAGCGAGTCTTTTACCTACTGTTTTAGTGGATTCATCTACAGCTAATATTCCTTTTCCTTTAAAAGCTAGCAATTGAGCATTTTCTTTAAGCTCATTTTTGTAATAATTTAAAGCCATTCTTTAATAATTCAGTTCAATTGATTTTTCCAGAATATGAAAAAAAAATAAAATCAATCCAATACTTTATCGCGTGATAATTGCTACTTATAAGTGTATAGCCTTAAATTTTGATACTTAATCCACTTTTGGAAGATTCTTTTATGGCTTCGCAAACTTTATGACTAGCAAGTCCCTCGCATAAGCCTGGGATTACAGGTGTTCCATTAATTATACTCTTAGCCCATAAATTTTGAATTCTCAAAACTGGAGCTATTCGCCCATCAGTCCATGTTTTTTCAAAATTAAAACTTGAATCTGCAGTTAGATTTTGAATTTTATTTTCGTTGTTTGAATATTTCAAATTAAAACCATGAACATAATCTTTTTGGTTTTCGCTTTTAAGAATTAGTGAACCTTCGCTTCCATATATTTCTAAACTAAATCCTCTACCATTTTTAGAAATTGATGATAAAGATACCTGACATGGAATAAGATTCGAGCTGTAGTTTGATATTTCTATATTGGCTAAACATAGATCTTCACTCGTAACATCATTTAAATCAGATGAATTAGGTAAAGGTCTTTTTTTTATTGATGTTGCTAACTTGCCAGACACGTTTATTGCTTCTCCAAAAAACCAATTCAACATATCGAATGCATGAGTACCTAAAGCGCCAATAACTCCTCCACCTTTTTCTTCCAATGAATACCAATTCCAGGATCTTTTGGGGTCGGATCTACTGCCCATTAACCAATCTAATTTGACTAAATATATATCTCCTAAGATATTTTCATCAATAAGTTTTTTTGTCTGAAGGAAAAGAGGTACTGCTCTATATTCAAAATCAACACATACGCTTAAATTATTAATCAAAGATATTCTCTGAAGCTCCTCAATTTCTGAGGAGGATATTGAAACGGGTTTTTCTAGGAGCAAATTTTTATTATTCTCAAGAGCTTGTTTTGCTAACTTAAATCTTGATTCAGGAGGAGTGGCAATAATAATTCCATCAATTTTTGGAGATTTAACTAAGTCTTCCCAATTATGAAAAAAATCTAAGCCAGTTTCTTTTTCTAATATCGATTTTTGCTTTTCATCGTAATGATAAATTGCTACAGGAGTTAAGTAATCAGACTCTTTTAATGCCTCTAAATGAACTTTTTTCCCAAACCCTAGTCCAGCGATTGCTATTTTTAATTTTTTATTTTTAGTATTCATTCTTATTCATTAAAAAACGCTGAACAGCTGTTTTCAATAACAACATCTATAAGTTCATCATTATTAGAAGTTTGCCATTTTGAATTGAATTGAGGAATTCCATTTATTGATGTATCTTTGAACTTTTTTTCATCGCAATTAATTCTCATTACATAAAGTGATAACTCTCCATCATCATCAGAATTAGTTGGATTTTTAAAGAACTTTGTTAATACACTTATTTCACCATTTGGGAGCGGCTTAATACTCCCTTTATCAAGCCATTCTTTCCCATCATCATTTTCTTTAAGGAGAACCCAATCAACATTTCCTATCGCATATGAATAGGAGGCAAAGTTTAAAATAAAGAGTAAAAGGTTTAAGGAAAAATAAAATAAATTAGAAATTATCCTCATTTTATATATTTGCTTCTGCATTTTCTTTTACACCATGAATTTTTAAAATTTTAGTCAGAGTATCCTTGAGATCTTTCCTTTTCACAATTACATCAACAAAACCATGCTCAAGCAGATATTCAGCTGTTTGAAAATTATCGGGTAATTTTTCTCTTAGTGTTTGTTCTATAACCCTTCTTCCAGCAAATCCAATAAGTGCTTTAGGTTCCGCCAAAATTAAATCACCTAACATCGCAAAGCTGGCTGTTACCCCTCCAGTAGTTGGATGAGTTAACAAGGGCATATATAGGAGATTTTTCTCTTTATGTTTTTTTAGTGCTCCAGATATTTTTGCCATTTGCATGAGACTTAACATACCTTCTTGCATTCTTGCTCCTCCTGATGCGCAAACAATAAGAATTGGAAAATTTTCAAAAGTTGCTCTCTCAATTATTCTTGTAATTTTTTCACCAACTACTGAACCCATGGATCCTCCCATAAATCTAAAATCCATAACAGCTAATGCTAAAGGCATTGAATTCACAGAACAGATACCTGTTATGACTCCATCTCTTAAACCTGTACCTGCTTGACTTTCTTTAATTCGATCAGCATAAGCTCTTCTATCTTTAAAACCCAAAGGATCTGTAGGACTAAGTGAACTATCAAATTCTTTGAATGAATTTTTATCAGCAATTATTTTTATCCTTTCATCGCTATTAATCCTATTGTGGTGTCCACAATTACTACAAACATTGAAATTTGAAATTAGGTCTTTTCTATAGGCTACTTGCGAACACTCTGAACATTTAACCCACAAACCATCTCCTTCGTCAGTATCTTGGGAAACTTTCCCGACAAATTGATCTTTACGCCTTGCGGCAAACCAGTCGATTAATGACACAACGTTACCTGTTTTTTCTATTTAAATCTAAGTAAGGTACTTTTATCAAGAAAGATATATAAAAATTTGAGATCCTCTAGATTAAAAACTTCTCAAAGTTAAAAAATAATGATTTGAGTTGATAATCTAAAATTAATTATTATTTATTTTTCTCCTCAATCATTTTATGAATTATTGGAGTGAGAATTAGTTCCATTGCGAATCCCATTTTCCCTCCATTTACAACGATACTTGTTGGACTTGACATAAATGAATCATTAATCATTCCAAGCAAGTATTGAAAATCAATCCCCCATTTCTCTCTTGCCCCTTTTCTGAAATGTATGATCACAAAACTCTCATCAGGAGTTGGGATATTCCTGCATATGAAAGGATTAGAAGTATCAATTGTGGGAATTCTTTGGAAATTAATATCGGTTTTGCTGAATTGTGGGCATATATGGTTTATATAATCAGGCATTCTTCTCAATATAGTATCCACAATGGTTTCCGCTGAGTAACCTCTTTCTGCGTTATCTCTATGGATTTTTTGAATCCACTCTAAATTTGTTATTGGAACAACTCCAACAAGTAAATCAGCATAAGAGGCAACATTGTATCCATCACCTTCTACCCCGCCATGCAATCCTTCATAAAAAAGTACATCTGTTCCCTCAGGAATATCTTCCCATGGAGTAAATTGCCCAGGCTCTAGAGATGTACCAAGTCTTGTATTATGTTCTTCTGCTTCTTCAAGACTATGTAGATAATATCTTTTCTTCCCTCCTCCAGTTTCACCATAGATTTTAAAAAGTTCTTCTAGCTTGTCAAAAAGATTAGCCTCTGGACCAAAATGTGAGAAATTTTCACCTTTTGAAAGAGCGTCTGCCATAGCTTTTTTCATAGGCATTCTTTCAAATCTGTGGTAACTATCACCTTCTACAACTGCGGGTACAATATCTTCTCTGGCAAAAATATGCTCAAAGGCTCTTTTTACTGTACTTGTTCCTGCTCCTGAAGATCCTGTTACAGCGACTACTGGATGACGTTTTGACATTTTTTAAAAACAATATCCAATAATTCTGACAGGTCATATGCCAACTTTATGTTTTACTTAAAAATATTTTTTTATTTATTAATTTTTTTTTAAATTTCATCCATTATTTTATCCCCGATTTCACTGCAAGATAAAACTTCAGAAGACCCATCAGCTAAATCTGCTGTTCTAAATCCTTTTGATAAAACTTTATCAATGGCAGTTTCTAAATTTTCTGCAGCTTCTTCTTCACATAATCCAATTTTTAACATCATGGAAGCAGATAAAAGCATTGCTATAGGATTCGCTATGTTTTTACCAGCTATATCAGGAGCCGAACCATGAACAGGTTCAAAAACTCCTGGGCCATTATTGCTCAGAGAAGCAGATGGAAGCATACCAATAGAACCAGTTAACATTGCGGCTAAGTCGCTTAAAATATCCCCAAATAAATTACTTGTTAAAATTACATCAAATTGACTAGGATCTCTAACTAATTGCATTGCTGCATTATCAACGTACATATTGCTAAGAGATATATTTTTATCTTTTGAGGTGATATTTAAAACTGTATCTCTCCACAATTGACTAACCTCAAGAACGTTTGATTTATCAACAGAACATATTTTTTTATTTCTTTGGTTAGCAATTTTTATTGCTATTTCAGTTATTCTCTCTATTTCGGCAGAATCATAAACCATCGTATTGAAAGCTCTTGGGATTTTTGTATTTGTTATATGTCCTCTTGGTTTGCCAAAATAAATTCCCCCTATTAATTCTCTTACAACAATAAGATCTACATGCTCAACGATTTCTTTTTTTAATGTACTTGTATCTAATAGAGATTTTCTTATTTTGACAGGCCTGATATTTGCGAAAAGGTTTAGGGCAGATCTTAACTTTAGTAACCCACTTTCTGGCCTTAATTCTCTTGCAAGAGAGTCATATTTAATATCTCCAACACATGCTAAAAGTACAGCATCACATTTTTTGCATTGATCTAGTGTCTCATCTGGTGCAGGAGTCCCATATTTTTCATAAGCTATCCCTCCAAATAATTTTTCAATAATCTCAATACCGAAATTATAATTTTTTGAAAGCTTTTTTAAAACTTTTCTTGAAACTTCTGAAATCTCTGGTCCAATTCCGTCTCCTGACAATAAAACAATCTTATATTTCTTCATTTGAATTTTTGTTTATTAAGAACAATAAATTATTGCTTGTCTAATTGTCTAAGTTTTTTTGCCAATTCTGGTAATTTTTTAAAAATACTTGAACTCCTTAGCCAAGATTTATTTTCCATCGCGGGGAAACCACTAATTACCTTGCCATCTTCTATATCACAATGGATTCCGCATTTTGAACTCGCTATGACATTATTACCAACTTTTACTCTATTATTGACACCTACTTGTCCAGCCAAAATAACACCATCTCCAATATTTGCTCCTCCAGCTATACCAACTTGAGCTGCAAATGCACAATTCTTTCCAATTTTAACTCCATGACCTATTTGTATCAAATTATCCAATTTTGTTCCCTCATCAATAAAAGTAAATCCGACTGCGGGCCTATCAATACAACAATTCGTTCCAATTTCTACAAAACTCATTATTTTTACACCACCTTTTTGAGGCATCTTTACCCATTTGCCATTTTTAGGAATAAAACCAAATCCCTCTGATCCAATAACAGAATTTGAATTAATTACACAATTATTTTTTAGAGTGGTATTTTCGTAAATAACACAATTTGGATGAATTATATTATTATTTCCTATTCGAACATTGCCTAAAATTGATACTCCAGAAAGAATATGATTATTGTCTCCAATTACAGTATTTTCTCCAATATATACATTAGGTCCAATATGGCAATCTGCTCCAATTATTGCTGTTTTATCTATAACCGCTGAAGCGTGAATTCCTGGTTTGAAATTGATTGTTTTATATAAACAATTCAATACTTCTGCAAATGCAATTCTTGGATTTTTAACGATTACGTTTGATATATTGAGTCTCTTTAGGGCACTTACGATTTCATCGTTATTAGTAGTTATTATTGCTGATGCCTTTGTTTGATCTAATTTTTCTTTAAGGATATTATTTTCCTCTAAAAAAGATATTTGATGTTTAACTGCAGCATCTAATGAGGCAGCATCATCTATATTTAAATCTTCAAAAATATTGGAACTAATAAAATTTGAATTTCCTTTTTTTATTAGATCAACTAAATCACTTAAAAGCATTTTTCAGTTTTAATTTTTTTCTAAGAGAGAGCAAGAACATCTCTGTGTACGACAATTATCGAGGAGTTGTTATTTTCTTTATTATTTAAGATACTTCTTAATTTGTCGCTACTTATTGATACTAAACCTTTTGCAACCTCTTTATCATTTGTATTTACGATTTTAACTGCCTGATTAATCGTAAAGTTTCCTTCTACATTCTTAACACCAACCGCTAAAAGTGAGGCACCTTTTTTTTTAATTGCAAAAGAAGCTCCATCATCTAAAGTAATTTTCCCTACTGTTTGAATTGCATGTGAAAGCCAACTTTTTTTGTTTCCTATAGGTTTTTCTACTGGATAAAATAAAGTTCCAATTTTATTATCATTAAAAATTTCAATTAAGTTTTTTTTATTAGTTCCATCAACTAGTTGGACTTCGACTCCTCCTTTGGTTGCTATTTCTGCAGAAATTAATTTTGTAGAAATTCCTCCTGTTCCCCATTCATTATTTGAGTTTTGAATATTTTTATCTTTAATTTCTTTTAATTCACTATTATGAACTTCTTTAATAGGTTGGGCATCTTTATTATTACGTGGATCTTTTGAGTATAGACTTTCAATATCGGTTAATAAAATAAGCTTGTTAGCATTTACAGCCAAGGCAACTAAAGCAGAGAGGGTATCATTATCTCCATATTTAAGCTCTTCATTTGCTACGGTATCATTTTCATTTACTATTGGAATAACATTTAAATCTATTAATTTTTTTAAAGTTTTAGAAGCGTTTTTAAAAGATTCTCGTGAATTGAAATCAGCTTTAGTTATTAAAATTTGAGCAATATTATGACCTAATTTTTTAAATACTTTATCGTATAAGGACATTAAATTAACTTGCCCTACTGCAGCAGTAGCTTGAAGTGTACTTAAATCATTTGGTCTCGTTTTAATATTTAATTTTTGGCAACCTAATCCGACGGCTCCACTAGTTACTAAAATTAATTTGTTTCCTTTTGAAAGAAAACTTGTAAAGGATCTAGAAAGGTTTTCAATAACTTCTTCTGTAGATGTTTCCTCAGTCCCTCTTAAAATACTAGTACCAATTTTTATAACCCAAGTTTTCATTTTATAAAATGAGAAATTAATTTTTCTATTATCAAAGTTAAATTAAATTTTATAGGCAAGCCATCTCTATTTAATCGCTTAACTAATATTGTTTTTATATCACATCTATTCCCAACAATAATATCTGTAAAAATTCTGTCGCCAATAATGGCTATATTTTTTGGCTCTCTGCCAATTTCTTTGATAGCAGACAAAGTTTCTTTTTTTCTTGGTTTTGATGCATTGTATTTATACCTTAAATTTAATTCTTTCGCTATTTTTGCGATTCTTTTTTTTGATGGATTATTACTTATTAAATATAGGGAGAAAATTTTTTTAGATTCTATGATCCAATTTTTTACAGCTTTTGGGATCATATTAGATTTTCTATTTACTAGAGTCCCATCCACATCTAGCAATAAAGAATTAATTCCTTTTTTTTGCAATTCAGATTGAGAAATATTATATATTGGTAAGTCTGAATCCCAATTGACTTTTAGGATAGATCTCATTGATTTTAAGAACTACTTTTTTCAAGCTCAGTTTCAATCAAAGGTTGAATTCTATCGAACTCCTCATCTTCAACTAATAAGACACCTTTGTCTTTTAATTTACCCACAATAAAAAAAGGATCTAGTGGTATATATAAACCATATTCTTGATCAAAAAGATTAAAGTTAACGAGCAATTCATAACTCTCGCTATCATCATCGACGTAATCTTCTTCTAATTCATCGTAAATTGGTTCTTCAAGTTCTCCTGATACTGTTAATGTAACTGCTGATCTGATAAGTCTTAAATCATGTTCTTGAAGAACTGCTTCAGCATTTTTTAGTATTTGTTCATTTTTATCTATTTTCTCAATTAATTCAGGTTCATCTTTTTCATTTATCTTAAAAAGACTTACTGGAGTATCAACTGGCGTTAATAAAGCATATTCTTGGCCTTCAACACTTACTAATTGCTCAAGATAACAAAATAGCTCGTTTCCATTTGAGTCATTTAATAAAAGAGTCTGTGCATCATAATTATCATTTGAATTAGCTTCTTTCATTTAAAAATTATCTATCCTTTATAATACTAATATTTTATCTGACCTTTACCAGCTATTTCTTCTAATTCAGGACCCTCTTCGATCCATTGTTCAAGTATTATTTTTGCTGAAAAACTATCAATCAATCCCGATTTATCTTTTTTTATTCCAAATCTTTCTGAAGATTCCCAAGTTGAACTATGTTCGTTGACATAAGAAAATGGAAGCTTTAATTCATTTGAAAGTAATTGACCGTAATTTTTACAGTCAATAGCTTGAGTGGTCATTCGACCTTCCTCATCTAGCGGTATACCTACAATAAAACCAGTCAAATTAAATTCATTTATATAATTTCTAATGATTTTAATCTCTTGATTATTTTCAAATCGTTTTACTGCTGGAAGGATATTTGATGTTATGCAGAGGGGATCACAATAAGCTAATCCTATTCTTTTGGTACCTATATCCAAACTCAAAATTGATTTGGGTTTGGGTTTGCAATATTTCACTTCGTTTTTAATGGAAAAGGAGATGGATATGGATTACCTTGTGGACTTAATTTTTCAAAGATTGATTCCAAAGATTGATTTATTATATTTACTTGTTTGGCTTCATTCTTAATTATTGTGTTCCTAATAAGAATTATTTCTTGATTTTTTTCTTTGATATTACACTCTTCGAGAAAAATATTTAATTGAGAATTTTCTTTATAAGTTTTTAAATATGAAACAGGTGATTTTTCAAAAAATCTTTTTATAAATTCTTTTAAAATAGAATTGAATCTCTTGTCCCAATATCTACTTATAGTTAAAGTATAAATTTCCTCATTTTGATAATTAATATCTTTTAAGATTGTACATAAAACTGAATTATCATATATTAAGGCCCCACTCTTAGAGTTATTTCTTTTAAGAATGTCGTCTTGATCAAAATCTAAAATATTTCTTATTAAGGGAGATTGATTTGATCTTATGAAATTAACTATTTTTAATATATTTTGTTTATTAATGTTTTGGAATTCATTAATTAATGTATAGGCATTGGTATTTTGATTTGTAGCTTTATTTAGATCAGAACCATCCCAAAGGATTATCTCTCCTAGCGGTTGAAAGCCTAATTCTCTTGAGTTCGATATGAGGTCAACATTATTTATATCTGAATTAATTATCCAACTTGAAGTTTTGATTTCTTTTATTGAGATAGATTTTTTTATCAATCCTAAAGTTAATTGTTTATCGGTTAAAGAACACTTGCTATTAATCAACTTGGGCTTAGATATTTTTAAGCAAGTCTCTTTTTTGTTTAAAGGAAAAATATTCAAATAACCAATAATTTCGTTCCCATGGATTGCAATTATGCATTTATTTTTATTTTTCTTAAGATTATTTAAAAAAAATTTTAAGTCATCAAAGGTATTTATAATGGCCATCTTTAAAAACCAATTATTCAATTCCTTATTTTTAATATCTATTAAAAGGTTAATGTGCCTTATATGGAGTTCTTCAAAAGTTACTTCCATTCCTTTTTTAGATTGAAAAGAATAAGAGGTATCTTTTTTCATTTACTTTTTTTCTCTTATTAATACTATAGGGGTTTTTTCATCTCCATTGCCAGCTGGATTAGATATTAAGTTTCTTTTGAGTATTTTATTTACTGTTTTATTTGAACTAGCTAAGACTTTCACTCCTCCAAGATCATTAACATCGACTACAGCTACGTCTATATTTAGATAGTTCGAGACCTCCTTACAAAATAAATCCGCATTTAGAGGACCCATAACTATACTCTTATCGTAAGGTGTAACTGTACCACTTATATCATCAATGAGGGATGATTCCGAACCAGTTAACCTATAAAACATACCCTTAATACCAACTAATTTGAAGAGAAACCCAACAAGTATTGCTAAAGTTATTCTTGTTACTCCTATTTTATTTATTAGTAATTGCATGCCGCAAGCTGTTGCAAGACTGCTTGTAGGGTGAAAAAAATAACATAAAGCTTTCGAAAATAAACTATTTTCTAAATTTTGAGGGGAAATATATCTATTCTGCATAATCGCTAGTGGACTCTCACCGATCGTTAAAATATCATTTTTTTCTACAATTCCTTTACAGTATTTAATCACAGTATTTACTGGTTTATCAAAGCAACCAAGTAAATCAGTTTTAATAGCAAAAGCTGTATATTTATTATTTAAAGGAATTTCGAAAACTTCTTTCGG